>NZ_FOQS01000015.1:0-177336 GCF_900113815.1 Pseudomonas sp. NFPP04
AAATGAACCGAAAGTTCGACGTTCACAAAACACCGAAAGCTGTCACATACCCAATTTGCTGAAGCGAGGCCCAGGCCGCGACTCAGTACCCGAATTTCTTGACGACCATAGAGCATTGGAACCACCTGATCCCATCCCGAACTCAGTAGTGAAACGATGCATCGCCGATGGTAGTGTGGGGTTTCCCCATGTGAGAGTAGGTCATCGTCAAGATTAAATTCCAGAACCCCTGATTGCTAACGCAGTCAGGGGTTTTGTTTTGGGCGGTCGAAAATTCAAGCGCAGCTCATCCTCAATAAATACCGTACCGTTGAGCAAAACGATGCAAAGTGTTTCTGCATTTTTGGTATGGTGCAGCACATTTTCACAGGGATTGATCTTTCACCCGCAGGATGCGGCGTCGACCTTCTTCAACGAGATGCTGTAGAAATGCCTGAACCGATACCCATCAAAGATCACGAAAAAGAAAACCGTCTGGTCAACAAGCGCCTGCTCGCCTGTGCGCTGCTGGTGATTGGCATTTCCTGCGCCCTGGTGGGGCGCATGTACTTCCTGCAGGTCGTGCAGTTCGACTATCACTCCACGATTTCCGAAAACAACCGCGTCCACGTATTACCCATCACGCCGACGCGTGGGCTGATCTACGACCGCAATGGCGTCGTGTTGGCCGACAACCGCCCTAGCTATAACCTGACCATCACCCGAGAGCGCACCACCGACCTCAAGGGCGAGCTGGACGCCATCGTCAGTTTGCTGCACCTGCCCGCCGAGGATCGCGCGATGTTCGACAAGGCGCTGAAGCAGGCACGCCACCCCTTTGTCCCTGTGACATTGTTTTACGAGCTGACCGAAGAGCAGATCGCGTTGCTGGCGGTGAACGAGTTCCGTCTGCCAGGGGTTGATGTAGAACCTCAGTTCGTTCGCCACTATCCCCTGGGCGCCCACTTTGCGCATTCCATCGGTTACGTGGGACGGATCAACGAGAAAGAGTCCAAAGCCCTCGATTCGGTTGAGTACCGCGGCACTCAATCCATCGGCAAGACCGGCATCGAACGCTTCTACGAGTCCGAGCTGCATGGTCACGTAGGTTATGAAGAGGTCGAGACCAACGCCCAGGGCCGTGTGCTGCGTGTACTCAAGCACACCGATCCGATCCCCGGCAAAAACATAGTACTGAGCCTCGACGTCCACCTTCAGGAGGCGGCAGAAGAAGCCTTGGGCGATCGCCGTGGCTCGGTGGTTGCCCTCGACCCACAAACAGGCGAAGTGCTGGCCATGGTCAGCAAACCGAGTTTCGACCCTAACTTGTTCGTCACCGGCATCAGCTTCAAGGAATATGCCGCGCTGCATGACTCCATCGACCGGCCACTGTTCAACCGCGTCCTGCGCGGGCTCTATGCGCCGGGCTCGACCATCAAGCCGGAAGTCGCCATCGCCGGTCTCGACAGCGGTGTCGTCACTGCACAGACCCGTGTGTTCGATCCCGGTTACTACCAACTGCCGGATTTCGACCACAAATACCGCAACTGGAACCACAGCGGTGACGGCTGGGTCGACATGGACGCCGCTATCATGCGCTCCAACGATACCTACTTTTACGACCTGGCCCACAAGCTGGGCATCGATCGCCTGCACGACTACCTGGCTGAATTCGGCCTGGGCCAGAAAGTGTCGCTGGACATGTTTGAAGAGTCGGCTGGCTTGATGCCCTCCCAGGCCTGGAAGCGCGCCACTCGCCGCCAACCCTGGTTCCCGGGCGAGACCGTGATCCTCGGTATCGGCCAGGGCTACATGCAGGTCACACCGCTGCAACTGGCCCAAGCCACCGCGCTGATCGCCAACAAAGGCGTGTGGAACCGACCCCGCTTGGCCAAGACCATTAACGGCGTGCCACCGGTGGATGAAAACCCTATGCCCAATGTGGTCCTCAAGGATCCACGTGATTGGGAGCAGGTCAACCATGGCATGCAATTGGTGATGCACGACCCACGCGGTATCGCCCGTGCTGCCGCACAAGGCGCGCAATACCGTATCGCTGGCAAGAGTGGTACCGCACAGGTGGTCGCGATCAAGCAGGGCGAGCGTTATAACCGTGAAAAGACCCTGGAGCGCCACCGCGACAACGCGTTGTTCGTCGGCTTCGCCCCAGCCGAACACCCGAAAATTGTGATTTCGGTGATGATCGAAAACGGTGAAGCCGGCGGTCGCGTTGCTGGGCCGGTCGTACGCCAGATCATGGACGCCTGGTTGCTCGACCAGGAAGGTCACTTGAAACCGCAATACGCAACGCCGGCCAAAGCACCTGGAGACCCAAAGGTTTAAATCAGGCTTTCCACTCGTCCCATTGCTCTACGCCTTCATGGGCAAGCCAGGGCACATCATGGGCCATCCAGATGTGCGCGGTGGGTTTGAAGCCCGGATCATCGTCCAGCGTCGCCACCCGGACAATGACGTGAGGTTGATGCCCTCGTTCGGCCATCAGGTGCGAGCCGCAACGCGAGCAGAAATGCCTGAGCTTGCCCGGCGACGACTCGAAAGACGCCAGCAGTTCCACACCCTGGGTCCAACGAAAGTGTTCGCGCATCACGCCGGCTGTCGTGACAAATGCCGCTGCATGCACCTTGCGGCAGCTGTCGCAATGGCAGTGGCTGATCGGCATGTCCAGACGCCTCACCTGATACCGCACGCCCTTGCAGAAGCAACTTCCATTCAATGGGTCAGTCATAACGTAATTGCCGGATCAATAAAGGGGTCATCATCATTGCTTACAATCCCAGGTTGCGCATTGTTCGATGTCACCTACTGTCAATGGAGGAGGTGACTTATGCACGTATTGGATCGAATCGAACGGAAAGTCCTGCTCAACGCTTCACGCAAACAGGTGTGGGAAGCCCTCACCGATGCCGAGCAGTTCGGCCAATGGTTTGGTATCGCCCTCGAAGGCAAAGCCTTTGTTGCCGGGCAAACCATCGAGGCACCGATCACCTATCCGGGTTATGAACATGTGATCTGGAAGGCCAGGATCGAACGCATCCTGCCGCAAACGCTGTTCTCCTTCTGGTGGCATCCTTTCGCGGTCGAGGCGGGTGTCGATTATGACCAGGAAACCCCCACGCTGGTGGAGTTCACCCTTGAAGACCGTGCTCCAGGCATTCTATTGCGGGTGGTCGAGTCCGGCTTCGACACGGTGCCAGAAGCCCGTCGGCAAAAGGCCTTCAAGATGAACTCCCGGGGCTGGGATGAACAAATGGGCAACATCGAAAACTACCTGAACCAAGCCCGCCAGGCATGACTGCAACAACGGGCTCACTTCGTTGTAGTGCTTTTTAGAAGTCTACAGTCGCCGACAACTTGGCAACACGCGGGTCGCCCTGGCTCAGGAAACCGCCCTGGGCCGATTCCCAGTACTTCGTGTTGGCGACGTTCTCCACGGTGGCGCCGAGGGTGACATCACGCTTGGCAACCTTGAAGTTGTAACGCGCGCCTATATCGAAGCGGTTCCACGTCGGCAAGCTCAAGTTGTTGGCGGCGTCGGCGTACTGCCCGCCCGTGCGCAGCCAGCGGCCATTGAGGGTTACGCCTTGCAGGCCAGGCACATCCCACTCCACATCGGCGTTGAGCTGGAACGAAGGCACGCCGATTGCTCGGTTACCGTCATTGGCGCCGTTTTGCGTGTCCTTGAGTTCGGTCTTCATCACCGTCACACCGCCCAGCAAACGCAGGCCGCTGAGGGGCTCGCCGAAGACGTTCAGTTCCACGCCTTTGTTGATCTGCTGGCCTTCACGCACATAGCGCGCTGTAGTCGCATCGATGACCTGAACGTAGCCGGCCCCAGGCTGTTCGATACGGTATACACCCAGCGTGGCGCCATAGGTGCCCATGTCCACCTTCACACCCGCTTCGATTTGTTTGGAGCGAGCGGGCGCAAACGCCTGGCCGCCACCGATGATCGTCCGGTTACCCGAGTTGACCGGCGACGTCGGGCCTTGCGCAAGGCCTTCGATGCGGTTGGCGTAGAAGGACACGTGTTGCCACGGTTTGAACACCAGGCCGTAGACTGGCGTGGTAATTGACTCGTCATAGTTGGAAGTGCGCGTACCGCTCATGTAGTTGTAAGCCTGTACCACCATCTGCTGGCGGCGCGCGCCCAGCGTGACCAACAGGCGGTCATCGAAGAAGCCCAGGGTGTCGGACACCGCTGCGCTGCGCACGAATGTTTTGCCTGTAATGGTAGGGTCGCTGAAATCAGTGCCTGGCGTATTGCGCGGGTTGTTCAGGGTGGGCGGAGCGCCGGTCACAGGGTCGTAGATATTGGTTCGGGTAGCCGTCGACGAGGCGTTGAACACATAGGCATTGCGTGCTTGAGTCCAGATACCGGCCAGGCCAAAGTTGAGTCGATGGCTCACAGGGCCGGTCTGGAAACTGCCGTTCAACCCGCCCATTAAGCTGCGGTTGTCTTCTTCGTGGGCGATGGTCGAGCGGCTTGCCAGGGCATTGCCGCTGTTGTCAGTCAGCGTGACCGACGAGTAGCGCCCCATTTCCCGGGTGTGCTTGGCACCGCCTGCTGCATAGGCCGTCCAGTTGTCGTTCAGGTCATACTCGGCGCGCAGCATCCCCAGGGTGTCTTCGAGGTTGGTGCTGCTCCAGCTCGGCGCGTAGTTGGTGTCTGCCGAAGGCGCATCCGGCACATGGGTGGCCGTGCCAAGGAATACCGAATTACGCCCACCGTTGATGCGCTGCTTCTGATACACGAAATCACTGGACAGACGCAACGCATCACCGCGGTAGTCCAGGCCCACGGTGAACAGCTTCGAGCGCTGATTTTCATCATCGATGCCGGTATCGCCTTCGCGCTGGGACAGGTTCACGCGTGCACCAACCTGGTTGTCCTCGCCGAAGCGCTGGCCAATATCCAGATGCTCGCCCACCCGGCCATCGCTGCTGATATCGGTACTGAAGCGACGCAGTGGCAGGTCATCGGCGCGCTTGGGTTGCAGGTTCACACCACCGCCTATCCCCGAGCCGGTCGGTGTCACACCATTGATGAAAGCATTCGGCCCCTTGAACACTTCCACACGCTCCAGGGCGTCGGTGGACATAATCTGACGCGGCAGGATGCCGTACAGGCCGTTGAAGGACATGTCGTCACCGGCGAGCGGCAGGCCTCGGATCATGAACGTCTGTGCCTGGTTGGCATAGCCAGACGCCTGGCGCACCGATGAATCATTGAGCAGTACATCGCCGATCGTTTCGGCCTGCCGGTCGCGGATCAATTTCTCGGTATAGGAGGACATGCTGAACGGCACGTCCATGATGTCCTGGTTACCCAGCACCCCCAACTGAGCGCCACGTGCCACCTGGCCGCCGGCGTATACCGGGGGCAGGGCGCCTGGCGCAGGGGCCTCGGCGCTGACAGTGGTGGCGCCCAGTTCCAGCGTGCCGGTTTCCTGGCTGGCGTGAGCCGAGAGGCTCAGGGAACAGCACAGGGCGAGCAGGGTGGGGCGATACGGCACAGCGAATGGAATACGGGCGGGCATGGTCGATCCTGACGGTGAACCGTCAATGGTGAGGGAAAGGGCAACAATGGTTGCGCTTCCTCACTGCGCGGATACAACTCCAGTGCAAATGATAGTAATTATTATTAACGTCATGCAACAATTTTGTGAGATTAAGGTCCGCGCGTTCGGATGCCGAGTAGAATCACGCCCTGAAAGCGATTCCTGAGGTGCGGTACGGTGGATTTACAGCAGGGTTTTGTCCTGACCCGGCATTGGCGCGATACCCCGGCGGGCACGGAGGTCAGTTTCTGGCTGGCCACCGACCAGGGTCCGAGGTTTATCCGCCTACCTGTGCAGACCTCGGTGATGTTCATCCCCGAAGCCCATCGCAAGCCGTTGGATTGGCTGCTCAAGGGCGAGCGCGATATCGAACTGCGCCCGTTGCAGTTGTGCGATTTCCATCACCGCCCGGTCCTGGGTCTGTACACACGCCAGCACCGCCAGGCGATGGACGTGGAAAAACGCCTGCGCGCTGCGGGCGTCGACGTCTATGAGGGCGATGTGCGCCCACCCGAGCGCTACATGATGGAGCGCTTCATCACCGCGCCCGTGTGGTTCGGCGGCACCCCCGACGCTACCGGCGCACTCTGCGATGCGCAGATGAAACCCGCGCCCGACTACCGCCCGCCGCTGAAACTGGTGTCCCTGGACATCGAGACCACCGCCCAGGGCGATCTGTATTCCATCGCTCTCGAAGGCTGCGGCGAACGCCAGGTGTACATGCTCGGCCCGCCGAACAAAACTGACGTGGTGGATTTCAAGCTCGACTACTGCGACACCCGCGCCCAACTGCTCGAGCGCCTCAATCAATGGCTCGCCGAGCACGACCCCGACGCGATCATCGGCTGGAACCTGGTGCAATTCGACCTGCGCGTGCTCCACGAACATGCCCAGCGCCTCAACGTGCCGCTGATGCTCGGGCGGGGCGACGAGCCGATGGCCTGGCGCGAACACGGCAGCCGCAACCATTACTTCGCGGCGGCAGCGGGGCGGTTGATCATCGACGGCATCGAGGCCTTGCGCTCAGCGACATGGAGTTTCGAATCCTTCAGCCTGGAAAACGTCGCGCAAACCCTGCTCGGCGAAGGCAAGGACATCTCCACGCCGTACCAGCGCATGGACGAAATCAACCGCATGTTCGCCGAGGACAAGCCCGCCCTGGCTCGCTACAACCTCAAGGACTGCGAGCTGGTCACGCGGATTTTCGCCAAGACCGAACTGCTCAAGTTCCTGCTGGAACGCGCCAGCGTCACCGGGTTGCCGGCCGACCGCAACGGCGGCTCCGTCGCCGCGTTCACCCATTTGTACATGCCGTTGATGCATCGCCAGGGCTTCGTCGCGCCTAACCTGGGCGACAAACCACCCCAGGCCAGTCCGGGCGGCTTCGTCATGGACTCACGGCCCGGCCTCTACGAATCGGTGTTGGTGCTCGATTACAAAAGCCTCTACCCGTCGATCATCCGCAGTTTCCTGATCGATCCGGTCGGCCTGGTCGAAGGCCTCAAGCACCCCGACGACAGTGAATCGGTGGAAGGCTTTCGCGGCGCGCGGTTTTCCCGTACCCGACATTGCTTGCCGTCCATCGTTGCGCGAGTTTCCGAAGGCCGCGAAGTGGCCAAGCGCGAACACAACGCGCCGTTGTCCCAGGCCCTGAAAATCATCATGAACGCCTTCTATGGCGTGCTTGGCTCCAGCGGTTGCCGGTTCTTCGATACACGGCTGGCCTCGTCGATCACCATGCGCGGGCACCAGATCATGCGCCAGACCCGCCAGTTGGTCGAAGCCCAAGGCTACGAGGTGATCTACGGCGACACCGACTCCACCTTCGTCTGGCTCGGCAAAGCCCACAGCCAAGTCGAGGCCGGCCGCATCGGCCAGGCGTTGGTCCAGCACGTCAACGACTGGTGGCGCGAGCACCTGCACACCGAGTTCGGCCTGCAAAGCGCCCTGGAACTGCAATACGAAACCCACTTCACGCGCTTCCTCATGCCGACCATCCGTGGCGCGGAGGAGGGCAGCAAAAAGCGCTACGCTGGCCTGGTGGTGCACAGCGATGGCAGCGAGGACATGGTCTACAAGGGCCTGGAAACCGTGCGCAGCGACTGGTCGCCCCTGGCCCGGCGCTTCCAGCAGGAACTCTACCAGCGCATCTTCCATCGCCAGCCGCACCAGGACTACATCCGCGACTACGTGCGCCGCACCCTGAGCGGCGAGCTCGACGAGTTGCTGATCTACCGCAAACGCCTACGCCGCCGGTTGGACGACTACGAACGCAACGTGCCGCCCCATGTGCGCGCCGCGCGCCTGGCCGATGAGTACAACGACCGCCTGAACCGCCCGCGCCAATACCAGCGCGGCGGCTGGATCAGCTACGTGATCAGCGTCAACGGCCCCGAGCCGATGGAGGTGCGGCAAGCGCCCATCGATTACGATCACTACGTCACCCGGCAATTGCAGCCGGTGGCCGATGCGATCCTGCCATTCGTGAATGACGATTTCAGTACCTTGGTCGGCGGGCAAATGGGTCTGTTTTAAAACGCTTGATTCGTCCGTGCGCGAGCCTGCACTCTTGGTCACTGACGACCACCTTGACGGCGCAGCCCTATGACCGAACTTACCTTGACCGGCACTACGGTCGAACTCCTACCCCTGCAACGGGCACACAAGGCCGCCTTGCTCGAGGCCGCCGCCGATGGCGAATTGTGGAACCTCAAGGTCACCAACGTGCCGGGCCCGGACACTGTCGACCAGTACATCGACACCGCCCTGGCCGGGCGCGATGCCGGTAGCGTGATCCCGTTCACCCTGGTGCGCCGCGACACCGGCCAGGTGGTCGGCAGCACGCGGTTCTGGAAGGTCGACCGGGTCAACCGCAAACTGGAAATCGGTCACACCTGGCTGGCGCTGTCCACCCAGAAAAGCGCCATCAACACTGAAGCCAAACTGTTGCTGCTGACCTACGCGTTCGAAGTATTCGGCTGTGTGCGTGTTCAATTCACCACCGATGAACTCAACGAAAAGTCCCGCGCCGCGATCCTGCGCCTCGGCGCCGTGCAGGAAGGCATCGTGCGTCACGAACGCATCATGCCCGACGGGCGCAAGCGCAACTCGGTGCGTTTCAGCATCATCGACTCGGAGTGGCCGCAGGTAAAAGCCAACCTGCAGGCCAAACTGCAACGCTAGGAGGACAGGTCCATGTATACGCTCTACGGCATCGACGAATCCGGCTCCTGCATGATCGAAATTGCCCTGCAGCGCTGTGCGGTGCCGTGGCGCAGGGTCGACGCGGCTTCCTGGGCAGAGGGCGAGGGCAGTGACGAACTGGCTCGTATCAACCCGCTCAAACAGGTGCCGACCCTTGTGACGCCTGACGGCCAGGTGCTGACGGAAAGCGCAGCGATCCTGATCCACCTGGGCCTGGAATTTCCCGCCTCCCACCTGTTGTCCGGCAACCGCGCGCAGATCATTCGCGGCCTGGTGTATATCGCCGCCAATTGCTACTCGGCGATCGGCATCATCGACTACCCGCAACGCTGGCTCGGTAACGTCAACGAAACCGTGCAGGCCCAGCTTGTCACCGGCACACGACGCTACCTTCACCAGGCCTGGGTGGTGTTCGCCGGTCAGTTTGCCGACCAGTTGTTTGCCCCGGACAACACCCCGAATGCACTGGGCCTGATGGCGGCGGCGGTGTCGCGCTGGGATGAGGCACGCGACGCGTTGAGCGGCCTGGCGCCAGGCTTTGCCCTGAGCCTGGCACAAGTGGACGCCGACCCCATCGTCGCGCCCGTATTTGCTCGGCATTGGCCGGAGTGGAAGGTCTCATGATGTTTCCGCAATCAGTGGAAACAATGACAGTCGCAGCCATCAAACCCTTGCGTGGCGGGCGTCCTGTCCTACGCTTTCTTAAAGTGGTGTAGGAATCATCCTTGAATTTGACTGTCGCAGACATGAAACTCAAGAACCCTGCATGGAATTCAAAGGAGGTGCGCATGCTCATCCGGTCGCTGACCCTGGCTACCTTGATGGCTTTTACGGGGCCGCTGTTGGCTGCTGATGATATCAACCCGCTCAAGCAGGACTTGGGCAAGGCCCGGCCGCTGGTGGTGGTGGAGCTTGATGCAGGCAACGACACCTTGGCCAAGGTCAAAAATCAGCTGGACGAGCCTGCGACCAAGCAGTCCTTTGAAGAACGCAGCATGGTGTTCTACACCGTGAAGTTCGGCAGCATCGGTGCTGAAGGCGAGAAATTCGCCAAGGACCCCAAGGACAGCAGGAAACTCACCCCGCCGGAAACCAACGCGCTGATCCGTGCCCTCAAGCTGGGCGCCGGCAGTGGCACCAAAGTGATCCTGGTGGGCAAGGACGGCGAGAAAAAACTCGAGAAGACCGTACCGCCGGATACCCTCGACCTGAAGGCATTCTTCAGCGCCATCGACCAGATGCCGATGGCCGAGAAAGAAACCGCTGCACCGGCCGAGCCTGAACCCGCCGCCGCACCAGCGGAGAAGCAGGGTGCCAAGGCTGGCACCAAACCTGGCAAGCCCGCCAAGCATGCCGCGCCGCAACCATTGGACGACTGATCCTGTGCGGGAGCTGGGCAGTCGGCTCCCGCAGCAGAAACCTGCAGTAACAGCTCTGCGAAGAATATGATAAACGTTATCATTTACGCCTTGTTCTTCGCGCGCGACCTCTAAGTCCTTGATCTCTACGTCACCGGCCCCTTCAACCTGCTCGATCGCGAGTACTTCAGCTACGCCGGCAACCACGGCGTGTACGGAGCGCCGCGCAACCTGATGACCAGTGTCAAATACGCTTTCTGACGCAATGATTGAACGGCGCCCTCAAGGCGCCGTTTTTGCGACAGGCGCCTTGCGCACCGGAAACGGAAAGTAGAAAAACCGCAGGAACGCCACCCGCTTGATCACTTCCCCGATCAACAACGGCACCACCACCGCCACCACAAACCCCACGCAGGCCGCGACAAACGCGGGCAGCCCCAGGCGCTCCAGCAGGTCGACCGTCTTGTGCTGGATCTCGCCGTGGAAGATCAGCAGGATCAAGGTGTTCTGACCGATGTAGGTCATGGCCCGCGTGACCCAGGTCGACACCATCAATACGCGCGCCAGCGCCCAGCAGGCGTACACGCCGATCACGGCCGGCAGGGTGGTCCAGAACCAGTGGTCGTAGCGTCGCTGCGCCAGGTCCATGGTGTCCCAGGTGAAGGTGAACACCACAACGAACAATGCAATCGAAATCAACAGGGTCAGCCAGGAGCCCGCGTGGGTGCGCAGCCAATCACGCAGCAGGTAGCCGACAATGAAATAAGTGCTGCTGATCAAGGTGATATCCAGGCTGAACGGCAGGCCCGGCAGCACCCAGGTATGCCCGCCTAGCGCGACTGGCAACTGCCAGAACCACGGCAGCATCCAGACGCCCACAATCAACTGCAGCGTTACCAGCGCGCAACTGAGCAACAGTGACAGCTTCAGGCGCTGGATCAGGCGCAGCATCACCCAACTGAACAGGATCGCCACCCAGAAATGCGGCAGGAACCACAGCGCCTGCCACGGAATGGTATCCACCGAGGCGTACAGCACACCGCCGATATCCGGCAACAGCGGCTGGCCACGCAGAATGCTGCGCACGATCACATAGGTGAGCATGGTGAAGAAAAACGGTTTGAGCAGGCCATCGGCCTTGCGTATCGCCATCTCCACGAACGGCTGCTCGGGCTTGAAGAACACGCCCGACAGAAAAAAGAACAGCGGCAAGATGAACGACGCCAGCACCGGGTATAGCAAGTCCGGCGAAGTGGCGACGAACCAACTGTGGGCAAACACGATCACCAGGATGCCGATGCCTTTGGCGATATCCATTTGAATCCAGCGATGTTTCATATGAGTTGTCCTGATCGATCATTCATGCTTTGCGCCACGGTCTCAGCCAGAGTGCCATGCCCAGCAATACCACCGCGCCAGCCAGGGTGCTCAGCCCCAGTTGCAGCCACACGCCTTCAATCCGAAACAGCGCCAACGCCGCCACGCCCATCAGCACCGCGCTGAGCAGCCAGCTCCGAGCCCAGGGCAGGGCGCCGAGCAAGGCCTGGCGTTGCATCAGCAGCAACGCGGTGCAGAGCACGCCGGCCAGCGCAGCCAGCGGAATCCCGGCCAGGCCGAACACAAACGGCAGCACGCCCAGCAACAGCACATTGGCCAGGCTGCCGAGCAGTTCACAACGCAATGGCTGGCGCGTATCGCCTGCAGCGTAGGCGTAGCGCGCGAGCAGGGCGTTCCAGGCGCCGAACACCAGCGGTACGGCAAACCAGGCGAGCAGCAGCGGCAACGGGGAGTCCAGCGATTGCTTGGGCAGCAGCAACGCCACCAGGCTCGGCGCCGCCGCCACCAGGCCGACTCCGGCGGGCAGGGTCAGCACGCTGGCGGTTTCCAGGCCACGCTTGAGCAGGGCCAGGCGCTCGTCGCCCTGGCGCCGACTCATCATGCCCAGCAACACCTGGTTGAGGCTCATCAGCGCAATCAGCGGCAGGTTCATCAGCTTGCGCGCCAGGTTGACCCAGGTCACCGCACCTTCGCCCAGCAAGGACGCCACCAGCCGTTCGATCAAGGCCAGGCCCTGGCTGGCGCCGTTGCTCAACAGCAGCGGGCCGATGCGCTGGCCCAACTCCCGCAGGGGCGCCCACGACCGCTGCCAGTGCCACGGCCGCCAGCCCTGGCGCCACATCGACGGCAGCAACGCCAACGGCATCAACAGGCTGCCGGCCAGGCAGGCCATGGCCAATGAGTGAGGTTCAGTGGCAGTGCCGGCGAAGGCGAGGTAGGTCACCGGCGGCAGGTTGAACAGTAACGAGCCCAGGCCCGCCAGTACAAAGCGCTCGCTGGCTTGCAACGGAATGCTGAACAGCGCATGCAGCATCAGCCCCGGCACGCACCAGGCGACAATCTGCAGGTTGCTGCTGGCGAGCGCCGTGGCACTGTTCGCCAGGCCCGGCCCGAGCAGTTGCACCAGCCACGGCGCCAACACGGTCAGCAGCAGGCTGGTGGCCAGCGCGATCAACAGCAACGCCGGAAACAGTACCGCCAGCCAGCCCAGCCGCTCGTCGTGCTTGCGCGCCAGGTACAGCGGCAGCGCCGCCGCACTCAGCACACCGCCGGCCAACGACATGCGCAGCGCCTCCGGCAAAAATAGCGCGATCAGGAACGCATCACTGCGCTCGCCGGCGCCCCAGGCCGCCACCAGCAACCATTCGCGGGCGAAACCCAGGCACAGACCGAGTAGCGTCGCCAGCGTCAGCCATGCGGCAGAGCCCAGCATCAGGGCCGTACGCCATCGGGCAGCGATTTGCGTTGCACTACGCTTTTCACCTGCGGCAGGCGCGCCGGAAACAGACGCCGCGCTTCCAGCACATTAATGCCCACCATCAGCCAGAACAGCGCGACCATCACCACGGCAAAGCTGAAGTAGTGGTCAAACAGGCCGCTGACCAGCGCCGAGAGAATCCCGGCGGTGGTGCCCAGCCACAGCGCGTTGTCCTTGGTCAGGCGGATCGGGCCGTTTTCCGGACGCGCTTCACGCCACCAGCGTACGGTCACCGCCACGAAGAACAGCATGCCGACAATGCCGGTCTTGTAAATGAAGTTCAGCCACAGGTTGGAGATGCCCAGCAAGTGGGTGTCGGGTACGGGCGGGTCGACCTTGAAGCCGATACCGAACGGATACGCGGCCACCGCCTGCGGAAACATGCGGTACTCGTCGAAACGCACTTCGGTACTGGCGTTGCTCGACGAAAAAATCGTCGCCAGGCGCTCCTGCAACGGCGGATACGCGATCACCAGCGCCACCGTCAGCGCCGCGCCGATCATCAGCAGCCGCCCGGTGTACGGCACTCGGCGCGTGGCCATCCACAGCAGCACCAACGCCAGGCTGACCATCGCGCCACGGCTACTGGCCAGCAGCAAGGCGGCGGCGCCCAGGCACGCCACGCCCAGGCCCAGCGCGCGTTTCCAGCCTTGCTCGGTCATGCCGAAGCAGAACGCCAGGGGCAGTAGCAACGCCATGATCCCGCCGATGGCATTCGGGTGCATCCACGGCGAGCCCATGCGCGACGACATCGCCTCCAGGCCGAATTTCAACATGTCGAAGTTGCCGTAGTTGAACAGCGCCAGCACCGGTGCAATGCCGGCCCCGGAGCGTGTGCGCACGAACACCGCAATCGACAGCACCAGCATCGCCAGGCTGCCCAGCAGCAGGGCGATCACCAGGGATTCGCGGTGCTTGCGGTCCACCAGCAACTTGGCGCAGAGGAACACCGCCGACAGGCTCAGCAACCAGCGCAGCCAGTTGGCCACGCCGCTGGTGTCGGCGTGAATGGTGACCTGGCCTACGATGAACGGGAACACGCTGAACAGCATCAGCCACAACAGCATCTGGTCGGTGGGGCGGCGGGCGAGGCTGGGCGTATCCGGCAGGCGCGCCAGGAAGTTGTGCCACAGCACCGCGCCCCAGGTCAGCGCCAGGATCGCTTCGCTGACGGTACTGCGAATGCCCAGGTTGACCGTGGAATACGGCATGAATGTGGCGACCAGGGCAAACAGCACCAGGCCCCAGAACGGAAAACGCAGGATGGTCACCGCACCGGCCAGGCCGATCACGGCGAGGAACGCCTTGGCCGGCGACAGCAGCAGAGCGGCGGCGCCGAACAACAGGCCGAACAGTATGGCGACGAGGCTGGGCAGGTTCACGTTCACTTCAGCTCCTCGATCAGTTCGGCCAGGCGTCGGCGATAGGCGTGATGGTTGAAGCGTTCCGCCCACTGCCGGCATTGTTCGGGCGATTCATCGGCGGCCCGCTCGCCGAGGCTGATCATCAACTGCGTCAGCGCCAAGCCATCGGTGGGCGAAAAGCGCGGTGCCGACGGCGGGGTGATTTCATCCAGCGACGTGCCGCTGGCCACTGCCACCGGGGTGCCGACGCTCAGGGCTTCGATCACCGGCAGGCCAAAACCTTCGGCGTAAGACGGTTGCCACAGGCGCGAAGCCTGGCGGTACAGCGCATGCAATTCGGCATCCGACACGCCACTGAGTGCACGAATCCCAGGCAGGCTGCGCTGGTTTTCAGGCAAATGATCGAGGCTGCCCACCAGCACCAACTCCGGCACGCCGGGGGACTGGCGCCGCGCCTGGTGCCAGGCCTCCACCAGGAACGGCACGTTCTTGCGCAGCTCGCGGGTGCCCACCAGCAACCAATAGCGCTCGGGCAATTGGCGCGGGCCGAGGTCCGCCGCCAGTTCGGTAAAGCCGTCGACCTGATTGGGCAGCACGCGAATCTTGCCCGCGGCCTTGGGAAACAACCGCGCGGTTTCATCGGCGCTGTACTGCGACGGCGTCCACACCCGGTCGGCGCTGTGCACCGCGTAGGTGATCGACAGGCGATCGCTGGTCTTATAGACGAGCGCCTTCAAGCGGTTGGCGTGGTAGTTGTTCAAGGTGATCTGGAACAGGTCATGCAACAGCACCACGGTGCGCAGGCCCTTGGGTTTGGGCGGCAACGGCAGGCCCATGTTGAAGGTGCTGATGTACAGGTCGATGTGGTGCTCGCGCAACGCCCGTGGCAGAAACCCGGCTTCGAAGCGCAGGCGATTCTGCGGCTGGTGCATGGCGGTCTTGGCGCAACCCCAGGCCGGGCAGTGCGCCTGCAAGCGGGTTTCATCGCCCAGGGGCGCCACGGTAAACCGCTCGAGCTCGATGCCGGGCAGGCCGTGCAGGGCGCTTTCCAGCGCGTACACCTGGCGGCTGATGCCCGATTGCGGCGAGGTGCCGACGGTGCGGTAATCCAGGCCTACACGCATGCGGGCTCCTTTTGATTCTGGGGCAAAAGGGTCGTGTAGACCTTTTCCAGCTGGCTGGCGGCGACGTTCCAGTCATGGGCACGACGCACATAGGCGCGGCCGGCTTCACCCATGGTCGTGGCGGCATCGGGAAATTGCAGCAGGCGCACCACGGCATCCGCCAGGCTCGCAGCGGTTTGCCCGCCGAGGTAATCCAGGCCTTCCACCAAATCCAATCCCGATACGCCTTGCTCGGTACTTGCCAGCGGCAAGCCGGCGGCCAAGGCTTCCAGTACCTTGAGCTTGGAGCCGCCGCCATGGCGCAACGGCGCCAGGAACACCGAGCAGCTCGATTGCAGGCTCAGCAGGTCGGGCACAAAACCCTGCCACTCGATACGCGGGTCCGGCCAGCGTGCGCGCCAGCTGTCGGGCATGCCGAAGCCGCACACGCTCATGCGTACGTCGGGGCAGCGTTCCCAGACCTGGGGCAGGATTTCATCCAGGGCCCATTCGATGGCGTCCACATTGGGCGCGTATTCGTAGTTGCCGAGAAACAGCACGCGTTGGGTGGTTGGGTCGGGACGGGCGGCGGCGAAGTGATCGCAATCCACGCCGTTGACCACCACCGACACCGGCTTGCCAGCGATTTTTTCCAGTACCTGCGCATCGCTGTCGGTCACCGCGACCACCTGGGCGGCCTGGCGCATCACGCGGCGTTCCCAGCGGGCGTAGCGCCATTGATCGTAGCGAATGAACGGCAGCGACCAGCCCGGCAAACGGTCATACGTGGCGGCGCCAAGGGCCGATTCAACGTTGTGTTCCGTCAGCACAAAGGGTTGGGACTTGCGCGCCAGCACCTCTTCATACGGCTGGAAGCTGTAGCTGTGTTCGATTTGCACCACGTCCCAAGGGTCACCCAGCAACCAATTGAAGGTGTCCTGCAATTCACCCGACAAACCATTCACGCTGGCCAGCAGCGGGTACGGCGCAAACAGCCCGGCCAACAGGGTCGTGACGCTGCGCAGAGGGCGGCGCGGCAGGATGATCAGTTGTTCGAGAAACGCTTCCAGCACCTGGCGGTCGCTGAGCGACACCGGGTGTTTGTCATGCAAAAGCAGGGTGATCCGATGCCCGCGCGCGGCGAGGTTGCGCAGCAGATGGAACTGGCGCGTCTTGCCGCCGCTGGTGGCGGGCCAGGGTGAGTAGGGCAGGATCCATAAAATACGCATGGCAGGCCTCAGTCCCATAACAGAATTTGCAGGTTCGACTTGACCGGCACGGTCAGGCCGCTGGTGCCGCTTACCGGGGTTTGTGTGCCGCGCAGCGGGTCGTACAGGGTGGCGCTGGCCAGGCCCGGCAAGTGGGCGTTGCCGCCCTGGGCCGACCAGAAGAACCACAGCTTGCGCCCGTCGGCGCGGGTCCATCCGATGCTGAACAGGCCGTCGGGCAACTGGTCGGCAACCGGCGGATCGCCCGGCGTGAGCGTCGGCCCACTGACGTCGAGGAAGTTCTTCAAGGCGGTGTAGACGGGCTTGGGGTTGGTGTCGATATCCAGCAAGCCGTAGGAGCGGTCACGCACGCTGGCGCGCTGGTCGAGGTCGCTCAAGGTGAACAGGAAGATCTTGTCGAAATCCATCGCACTCATCAGCGCCAGGCGGCGGACCACGTAGTCGGCCTGGGCCTGGAGGGTGATGATGTCCTGGGCGTCTTTTGGCCCCTTGTAGGTTGACCAGCCCCACTCGGTGCTCCACAGCGTGTTCACGCCGCCATGGCGCAGGGCCTGGTTGAGCTGGGTGGTCTTGGCGATGAAGTCCAGGTTGGCCGGGTCGTTGCCTTCGGGCAATTGGGTATAGGGGTGGTAGGAGATCACTGTATTCAGGCTGGCCACGCCGAGTGCGCCCAGGGCGTCGAACATGGTCTGGCCACTGGGCATTTCGCTGAAGAACGCCATGCCGGCGGCCACCACCGGTTTGCTCGGGTTCACTGCGCGCAAGGCGTTGGTGGTGACGGTCAACAGATTCGCGTACCCGGCAGGGTCTGCCGCCGGGCGCCAGAAGCCGAGCAGGTTCGGTTCGTTCCAGACTTGCCAGGCCTCGACGCTGGGGTAGCGCTGCGACAGCAGAGCCATGCGGTTGGCAAACACATTGGGGTCTTTCGGCGGGTACTGGTCCGGGTACATCGACAGCGGCGGGGCGCTGCTGATAAAACGCGCCGACCCCACCAGGTAAAACACCGACTTGATCTGGTTCTGCTGCAGCTTGCCCACCAACTCGTCGAGGGTGGCGAGCTTGTATTGGTTCTGCGCGGTTTCCAGCTGATCCCAATGCAGATCCAGGCGCACCCACTCCAGGCCCAGGGCCTTGAGGCGGTCGATCTGCTTCTGGTAGCGCTCGGGGCTGAACCACAGGAACTGCGCATTCACCCCCAGGAAGTCCTTCCAGACCACCTCCTTGCTGCCCTTGAGCACATGGCTTTCGGCATCCGCCTGGCGTCCCCACAAGAATGCGGTCAGGCCCAGGGCGGCGACCACCGCGAGGGTGGCCAGGTAGGTGCGTTTACGCGCCATAGGGGGCTCCGGTGATGGCCTGCTCGAAGAGCTGCTTGAATTTCCGCGCGGTCAACGGCCACACGCGCTCACGGCCGATTTCGCCGGCTCGTTCGGCCCAATCCCGGGCCAGCAGCGGCGTACGCGCCAGGCGCAGCAGCTGTTCGCCGAGCGCGGCTACATCACCCTCGGGGTAGATCGCGCCGTTGCCGCTGGCGACTTCCTCGGCAAACGCGCGGGCGTCGGAGGTGATCGCGCCGCGCCCGCAGGCGGTGGCCCAGGACAGTGCGCCACTGGTGCCACGCTGGCGCCCCAGCAGGCCGAGTTTTTTCGATTCACGGTAGGGCAGCACCATCACGTGGTGCGCCTGGATGGTCTGGGCGATGTCATCCGCCGGCAGGTTCAGGCGCCAGTCGATGGCGTCGGTCAGGTCCAGCGCCGCGATCTGTGCGTTCAACTGCTCCAGGTAGTTACCGCCTGCGCCAAACGCCATTTCCGCGGCGGTGCCGCCCGCCAGTGTCAGGCGCACGCGGTCGCGCAATTCGGGGGCTTGCTTGAACACATCCGCCAGTGCCTGTACCAGGTCTTCGATGCCTTTGCCTCGGTAGATAAACCCGAAATACAGCAAGCGCAGCGTGGCGAGGGGCGGCAATGGTGCCGCCGGGATCGGCAGGTTGGCATGGTTGATCACCGCAACTTTGCCGGCCGGCAGGTGCATGCGCTGGCTCAGGCAGTCGGCGCCCAGGCGGGTGAGGGTCACCAGCCGGGTCAGCCCCTTGGCGACCTGGCGCTCTTCGCGCAGGGTCAGCGGGTCGGCCAGCACCACGGCTGCCTGCGGCAGTGGGCTGGGCAACCTTTCCATCAGGTTCAAGGGGAACGGCAGGTGCTCGCGGCGCCACACGATGCGTTCCGGGTCATGCACCGTGGCGGTCAGCGGCAACTGGGGGTAAGCCTTGCGCAATTCACGCAAGGCCAGGAATTCCCCCAGGCGCCCGCCGCCCAGTTCGGCGTGTACCAGGTCGACGGCCTGCCAGTCGAACGCGTCGATGGCCTGTTTGATCGCTCCGGAGTTGCCCGCCACCCCGGCCAACGGCGTCAGCACCGTCACACCAAGGTGTTCCAAGGCCGTGCGGAAATGGTTCGCGTAGTCGGCGATCCCGTTTTTCTCCGGCGGCAAGGGGGCGAGCAGGGCGATTCGCATCAGAACGCTCCCCGGTACTTGCCGATGGTGCGCAGCACTTTGCCCGGCACTTCAAACTTGCGACGGTTGATGATAATGCCGTCCACCTTGCCGAACGCGGTGTTGAGGATCGACAACGCATGCTCCACCACCGGCACGGTACTTTTGCGCGCTTCCACCACCAGCCCGATCAGGTCGGCGCGACGCAGATCGACAAACGCCTCGCGGTTGTCCAGCAGGGCCGAGGCATCCAGCAGCACCACTTCACCCGGCGCAGCAGCGTGCGGCCCGCCGACGCGCACGTTGATGCCGTTTTCACTGAGCAATTGGCGCAGTTGCTCAACCACAAAGGTCACCCCTTCGCCGTGACGCGCCGAGGTCAGGCCCAGGGTCAAGCCCTGTTCGGCAATGCGCTCGGGCTGCAGCAGGCTGTACAAACGGTAGATGCTCGCATTGAACGCGTTGGTGCTTTGCGCGGTGGAGGTGTCCAGCTCCGGCAGGGTGGTCCACAGCGGCAGGCCGAACTTGCGCTCCACCAGGCCACCGTCGTGAATCCGCTGGTCGAGCAGGTAGCACAGGTAGATCACCAGCAGGCCGACCACGATGGCGAACGGGATCGCCAACACCAGCATCACCAGGGTTTTCGGGAAGATGCGGCCCGGGTTCAGGGTGGCTTCTTCGATCACGGCGATGTTGCTGATCTGGCTGTTGTCCAGCTCACGGTCGATGCGCGATTTTTCCAGGTTATCCACGTACAGCGCGTAGTTGCGCTCGGTGGTGTTCAGCTCGCGGGAAAGGCGAGCCAGCTCCGGCTCGATCTCCAGGGCTTGCTTGCGTTGCTCTTCCAGGTTCAACAGTTGTTTCTGTTGTTGCACCAACTGAGTACGCAGCGCCACGTTGTTGCTGGTTTCATCCAGCAACACGCGCTGCAAGTGAATTTCCAGGGTGTTTGGCGCACGGTTCTCCGAGGCTTGCACCGTGTTGCTCTCGCTGTTGACCTGCATCTGCATGGCCCGGATCGACGCGTCCAGGGCTTTGACCGGCGGCGCGTTGTCGGTATAGGTGCGCATCATGTCGGCCTTTTCCAGCAGCTTCTGGTTGAGCAGGCGACGCAAATCCTGCTGCTGCGGGTTCAGGGCGATCTGGCGTACGGTGGTGACTTCCTTGGGTTGGCCCTTGAGCTGGGTGCGCGTGCTCTGGATCGCGCTGTCGGACGAGGCGATCAACCGCGTCGTGTTGAAGGTCTCACCGCGCAGCACGTTGATGCGCTCGGACAAATCCTCCAGGCGGTCGGTGATGCTCGCCGCGCCGATCTGGTTCAGGTGCGTGAGGATCTGCTCCTTGTAGCTCTTGATCTCGGTGGCACTGTTGGCTACCTGGCCTTCGTAGAACGCGTACAGGCTTTTGCGCCCCAGGGCCTCGGTACGCTCGTTGATGTAGGTCTCGACCCAATCCTTGACCACCGCCTGGGCGATCTCGGGGTTACCCCACTTGAAGCTGATGTCCATCACCGTGGAACCGACGGCGTGGCTGACCTCGAAGTTTTTCTCCAGGCTGGCGGCCAGGCGTTCCACCGGCGTGGTTTTCTCCACGATACCGACGGTTTCAAGCACTACGCGCAGGCCATCGAACACCGCGCCCACGCCGCTCTTGACGTAGTACTTGGTGCGCTTCCAGAAACCTTCCGGCGGCGGCGCGTTTTCAATCACTTCCAGGTAATGCTCGGCCACCGCGCGTACGATCGGCCGGCCGGTGAGCAGGCGTTCTTCGTCGACAATCGGGTCGCGTTGGGTGCTGGGCATTACCAGCGCCTGGCGGTTGCTGATCTCGATGGGCAAGGTCGAATCACGCCCTGGCTTGACCAACAGGCGCGCGGTGGACTCGTACTTGGCCGGCAGCAGGAACGCCCCCAGCAGGATGATCACCAGCGCGGCAATCGCCGCCAGCTTGAACTCATGCCGGAAGATGAAGAACAAGCGCAGAAGATCACGAAAAGAACGGATCTCGATCATTGGGATGTCGCTCCTTTAGTTGTTGCCGCCGCTGGTTCGGGTGTAGTTGTAGCCAACCCCGATCGACTTGGTGAACGGGATCAGTTGGTTCATGTAGGTATCCACCCCCTGGATGCGTTCGCCCACGTTGGACTTGGGCACGAACACCACATCGCCGCGTTGCAGGCGCACGGGTTTGCGCCCGTTGGGACCGGTCTTGAGCAACTGGCTGAAATCCAGGAAGTACGCGCGATAGGCACCCTGGGCGTCTTCGCGCAGCAGGGCGACCATGCTGGCGTTGCCTGCCGGGCTGACCCCGCCGGCACCGATGATGGCTTGTTCCAGGGTGTTGGCCGTGGCGATCTGCACCGCCGTCGGGTTGTTCACCGCGCCGCCGACGATGATCGAGCCGCTCGGCGCCTGGTTGATGTTCACCGTCACACGCGGTTCGCGGTAGATGGGCGCGAGTTTGCCGGTCAACTCCGTGGCCAGCTCCGACGGCTGGCGACCGGCGACCTGCACCGGCCCCAGGAACGGGTAGTTGATCTTGCCGTCGGTCTGCACCGTGTACAGCGTCAGCTCATAGATGGTGCTGACGTTGAACGCCGACAGTGTCGGCATCTCGCCGGCATCGCGGACGATGCGCAACTGGTCGCCGATGCGGATGCGCTCCACCGCCGGCGGCAATTGTGCCAGCTGGTCGAGGGCGCGTTTGCCGGCCTCGACGGTGTCACTGTCGGGCGGGACGATGCGTGCCGGCGTATTGCAGGCGGCCAGGGCCACCATGGCCACGACGAGCAGGGTTCGTTTCATCAAGGGGGACTTCCTGTGGGTCATGATGCTCACCTCCAATAACCGGGAAACATGCTGATGCGCCGCTTGAGGGCGAGGGGGAGGCGGCGCTCCAGATGGCCCAGCCGGTAGCCGAGCAGTTTGAACGCGCTGCGCACCAGTACTTCGGGAACACGGTGCAAGGCACCGGCCTTGCGCAAGGCCGCCAGTTCAGCCAGCACGTAGCGTTTGCCTTCGCTACCGGCATCGCCAAAGGCCTGCTTGATCCACGGTTCGCGGCCGTAGAACACGCCGATATCGAAGTAGCGGTGAAACTCATCCATGAGCTTGTAATCGTGCGAGTGATGCACCAGCGCCGTGGCGGCGTAGCGCACCTTGTAGCCTTCGAGCAGCATGCGCGCCGCCACATAGGCGTCCTCGCTGCCGATCACATCCGCCGGGAAACCGCCCACCGCCTCCAGCACGCTGCGCCGGTAGACGGAAAACGAGTCGGAACTGAAGCAGGTCTTGATCCCCAGCTCCGGCGCATCGGCCAGGCTCTTGCTGCGGCTTTGCTCCGGGTAGTTGAAGTGCCGCGATTGCGCACCCAGTACTCCGGCATCGGGGTGCGGCAACTGACGACCGTAGGCCACGCCGTTGAGCGGGTCCTGCTGCAATTCGGCGAGCAGGTTGGCGAAGGTTTCCGGGGTGGCGGGGATCGCATCCTGGGTCATCACGATCAGCGCGTCGCCGCTCACCTGCCCACTGGCCCAGCGCCGGGTGCCGCCGTGGTTGAAGTCACGCGCGTCGATCACCTCGACCCGCGCCCCGAATTCGCGAAAGCGCGCCACAGTGTCATCGTTGGAGGCGCTGTCCACCACCAGCATCTCGTCGGGTTGCAGGGTTTGCATCTTCAGCGCCGGCAGCAGGCGGCCCAGATGGCTGGAAGCGTTACGGGTCGGGATGATCAGTGAGGTGAGCATGTCATTTCTTCACTTCTGCGGGCGCGCGCCCGTAGATGTCGTCGAAACGCACGATGTCGTCCTCGCCCAGGTACTCGCCGCTCTGCACCTCGATCATCACCAGGTCGATGATGCCGGGGTTGGTCAGGCGGTGCTTGTGCCCGGCGGGGATGTAGGTGGACTCGTTGGCGTTGATCAGGAATTCACGCTCGCCGTTGGTGATTTGCGCCGCACCGCTGACCACCACCCAGTGTTCGCTGCGGTGGTGGTGCATCTGCAACGACAGCGACGCCTGGGGCTTGACCACGATGCGCTTGATCTTGAAGCGGCTGCTTTCCTCCAGCACGGTGTAGGTGCCCCATGGCCGGGTGACGGTGCGATGCAGGCTGTACGCCGGGTGGTTCTGGCGCTTGAGCTCGGCGACGATGTAGCGCACGTCCTGACTGCGCTGGGCGTCGGCGATCAGCAGGGCGTCGGGGGTGTCGACGATGATCAGGTCGCGCACGCCCACGGCGCCGAGTACGCGCTTGGGCGAGTCGATGTAGCAGTTGTGCACGTCGTGCAGAATCGCTTCGCCGTTGACCTGGTTGCCATGGGCGTCGCTGGGGGTGAGCTGGCGCAGGGCTTCCCACGAGCCGATGTCGCTCCAGCCGATGTCGCAGGGCACCACGGCGACTTGCCTGGATTTCTCCATCAGCGCCACGTCGATGGACACATCCGGCGCGCTGCCGAAGGCGTCCGCGTCCAGCTCACGCTGGCGTGAGGTCTTGTTCTGCAGGCTTTGGCTGTGCTCCAGCGCGGCGCGGGCAGCGTCCAGTACGTCCGGTGCATGGGCGGCGAGTTCGTCCACCAGGGCGCTGGCCTTGAAGCAGAACATGCCGGCGTTCCACAGGTGTTTGCCGCCGGCGAGGTAGCCTTGGGCGGTGGCCAGGTCGGGTTTTTCCACGAAGCGCTTGACCCGATGGCCGGTGCCCAGCGCCTCGCCCTGTTCGATGTAGCCAAAGCCGGTTTCCGGATGATCCGGCTGAATGCCGAAGGTCACCAGGTAGCCCGCTTCGGCCAGGTCGCGGGCCTGGGTCACGGCCTCGGCGAACGCCACTTCATTGAGGATCAGATGGTCGGCGGGCATCACCAGCAACTGCGCGTCACCGCCGAAATGCTCCTGCACATGCAACGCCGCCACGGCAATCGCCGCCGCCGTGTTGCGGCCGAACGGCTCCAGCAGCAGGTCCAGGGGCAGATGGGCCTTGTTGACCAGGCGGTAGTCATCCAGGGTGCGGAACAGCAGGTCGCGGTTGGTCACTGTCAGCACGCTTTCCACACCCGGCAGCTTGGCCGCGCGCTGGAAGGTTTTCTGTAGCAGGCTCTGGCCGTCGCGCATGCGCATGAACGGCTTGGGCATGTTCTGCCGGGACACCGGCCACAGCCGCGTGCCCGAACCACCGGAAATAATGCAGGGAATCAATCCGTTGAGTGTGTTCATCAATAGACTTCCTTGGTGGAAAGGACGGCCGGGACCGTCATGAAAACGATGTACAAGTCGAACCACACCGACCACTTCGAGATGTACTCCAGGTCGTATTCGACCCGTTTCTGGATCTTGAACAGGGTGTCGGTCTCACCCCGGTAGCCGTTGATCTGCGCCCAGCCGGTGATGCCCGGCTTGACCCGGTGCCGCGAGCTGTATTCGCTCACCGCCACTTCGAAGGGAATGCCCGCAGCCTTGGTCGCAGTGGCATGCGGGCGCGGGCCGACCATGGACATGTTGCCCAGCAGCACGTTGAACAGTTGCGGTAGCTCGTCGATGCTGGTCTTGCGGATGACGCGGCCGACGCGGGTGATGCGCGGGTCTTCGCGGGTGGTCTGGCGTTCCGCGGTGAAGTCGCTCTGGTCGGTGTACATCGAGCGGAACTTGAACACGCGGATTTCGTTGTCGTTGTAGCCATAGCGGTTCTGGCGGAACAGCACCGGGCCTTTGGAGTCGAGCTTGATCGCAATCGCCGTCATCAGCATCACTGGTGACAGGCATACCAGCGCCAGGCTGGCCAGCAGCAAGTCCTCGCAGCGCTTGATTACCGGCGACCAGCCGCGCAACGGCAATTGCGAGGTGTTGAACATCAGGATGCCGCCCACGTCGGTAATCTTGCTGTGGCCGTAACGCAGGGCGGCCATGTCTGGTACCAGCATCACGTTCACCGATAGCTGCCGCAGGCGGTTGACCAAACCATGGATGCGCTGCTCGGCGGCCCAGGGCAGGCAGATCATCACCTGGTTGACCTGCTCGGCGCGGATCAGCTTTTCCAGGTCGCGGGTGTTGCCCAGCAGGGGCAGGTTGCTCAGTTCCTTGGGAATGCGTTCGGTGCGGTCGTCGATGAACCCGACCAGGCCGGAGCGGATGTCACCGTTGCGCAGCAGGTGATCGGCAACGTGTACGGCGGTGTCGGTAAAACCCAGGATCACCGTGCGTTGCAGGAATTTGCCGGCACGCATCAGCTTGCGATACAGGCGCAGCATCAGCAGGCGCTCCAGGCAGAACAGCGCCAGGCTGGCGACGTACCAAGTCACCAGGTTGCGCGGGGTCAACTGCGGGAACATTTGCAGGATCTGGTACATGAACAGCAGGATGCAGAACGCCGCCGACCAGGCCTTGATCTTGGTTTTCAGGCGCAGGCGATTGCTGAACAGTTCTTCGGAATAGATGCCCAGCGCTTGGAACAAAATAATGGTGAGGACCGCGAAAAATACCAGCAGGCCCAGGAAGTGGGCGCGCAGCTCAGGGGCCATCGGGTCGAGCAAGAGCACCAGGACCATGGGGGGCAGAATGGCCGTCAGGCCATGGACCAACTTGACGAAAACAACAAAGAACTCAACAAAACCGGCGCGCGTTAAGAACAGGCTGTCGACGGACGACTTCTCTCGCATACAAACATCCCTCATTGCACTCCAGGCTTCACTGTTCGACGGTTTGTTCAATAAGCGGTGACTGGCTTTAGAACTGGGGTCGAACGACTACGCTGGGTAATACGCAACTAGCCATTCCAAATGCGGCTATCCATTTGAGTGGGTTTTGCGGGGTAGTGACTAAAGGAGTGTTCCTTTGATATGTGTTCAGTCAATGAATTGACGATGGTGCGGAGGTGGCGTGTTAGACAGGTTAACTGGCTTTTTCTTAGGCATTTTATTGACGTTCCTTGTCCGAACACTCGGTGATTGGGTGTGTTTTTGAGTGTAGGAACAAATGTCAGATTTTTCCTGCTTAAAGGAAAAACCTTTTTCAATGCGAGGTAGGAAAGGGGGACAAAGAGGGAGGGGCAGGGCGCACTAAGTACCCTGCCACCGGGGCTTTCACCGGATCAGAAGTTGCCTTTCAAACTGACGGTAAAATTGCGCGGTTCACCGTAGAAGTTGCCCCAAGAGGCGGTGCCGACCGTGTTGTAATAACGTTTATCGAACAAGTTGTTGCCGTTGAGCGCCACGGTCCAGGTGTCATCGAGGCGATACGCCACGCGCGCGTTCCAGGTGGCGTAACCGGCCTGTTCCAATTTGATGGTTTGCACGCGGTAGTTGCTGCTCTGGGCATTGACTCCGGTGCCCACGCTCCATTTCGACAGTGCGCCATCGAGCTGGTAGTCACCCCACACGCGCAGCATGTGCCGAGGCACATAGGTGTTGGAGACGCCGCCTTCTTTTGTGCTGTCAATGGTGTTCAGGGATTTGGTCTGGGTGTAGGTGTAGCCGCCGAACAGTTGCAGGCGCTCGAGCACTTCACCGCTGATTTCGGCCTCCACGCCTTGGGCGCGCACCTTGCCTTTATCGGTGTAGCAATAGCCATCGGCAGAGGTCGGGCAGAAGCTGTTGTAGTCGGTTTCGGCGCCGTTTTTCTCGATGGCACGGAACAATGCCAGGGAGCTGTTGAGGCGCCCATCGAACCATTCGCCCTTGATACCCAGCTCGTAGTTGTCGCCGATTTTCGGTTTGAGCGCCGCGCCATCGGCCGTAGCGTAGGCACTCTGCGGCTGGAAGATATCAGCGTAGCTGGCGTACACCGAGAGGTGCTCATTGAGGTCGTAGATCAGTGCGGCGAACGGCGTGACCTCGCCGGTTTCCTTGGTGTGCGCATCTTGCAGGGACCACTCGCCCCAGCCCAGGTTATAGGACTCGCGACGGTTGTCGTACCAGCTCACGCGACTGCCGACGATGAACATCAACGGCTCGGCCAGGCGCAGGCGCAAGGTGGCATAAGTACCGTATTGGGTGGCGGTTTCCTTGACCGTGCCGCCACGGTACATGTTCGGCCAGAAGGTGCTGTTGGCCGGTTCCGGGAAGTGGTGGTCTGGCTGGTAGATGCTCTGGCGTCTGGGCAGGTTCTGGATTGCATAGACGTCGTCCTGGGTTCCGCGGCTGCCGTTGGCGCCGAGGATCACTTCGTGTTCCAGGCCGAAGGCTTCGAACTTGCCGTCGATATAGGCATCGAGGCCGTAGTCCCTGTGGTCGTAGTCCATCAGCGCTGCATAGGAGTTGGCCGTCGGCGTCGGGTCGCCGTAGTTGATGGTGCCTTCGCTGGCGGCGTATTTGGTGTCTTGCAGGTTGCGGCTGTGCACTGCCGAGACCTTGAGTTTCCAGTCATCGTTGAAGTGGTGGGTGACGTCGGCAAAGAACGTGGCACGCCGGCTTTGCCAGTCGTTCCAGGATTGGCCAAGGCAGGTCGAGCGGCTGAGGTTGGCGCTTTTGCCGTCGGCGTAGCGCGGCAGGCCACCCCAGCACGGGGAGGCATCGACATCCTCGTAGCTGGCGCCGACGCCCAGGGTCGTGTCAGGTGTGAGGTCAAAATCCAGCGCACCGTAGAACGCCTGGTCCTTGCGCTTGGCGATGTCCATGTAGGACCCGCGATCCTGCTGGCTCACGGCAGCGCGGCCACGCAGCGTGCCGCTGTCATTCAGCGGGCCGCCGGTGTCGAGATCGGCGCGGTAGTTGTCCCAGGTGCCGGCCGACAGCGACAGGCTGGTGGTAGGCTTGGCCTGCGGCCGTTTGCGCACAAAGTTCACCGCGCCGCTGGCGGTGCCAGCCCCCTTGAGCATGCCAGCGGCGCCCTTGAGCACTTCCACGCGGTCATAAATAGCCATGTTCGCACTGAAGCTGTCGGCCTGGACGTAGTCCTTGCCCATGTCCAGGGGCACGCCGTCGTACTGGTACTGGCCGAGCATCTTGAAACCACGGGAGTAGAAATACTTGCCGCCCATGGGCGACTCGTAGGAGGTGATGCCGGGCGTGCGCTCCATTACGTCGTCGATGGTGGTGACGTTCTGGTCGTCCATGAATTGGCGGGTCATCACACTCACCGATTGCGGGGTTTCCCGCAGGCTGTGTTCGCCCTTGCCGATGGTGACTGCACCGGTGGTGTATGACCCGGTGCCCTCGGTGGTGACACCCAGGCGTTCGCCGTTGATAAGGGTAGCGCCCAGGCTCAGCGAGCCGGTATCGGCCACTTGCGGCAATAGCATCCAGGTGCTGTTGCCCTGGCGTTGGGCTTCAAGGCCCTGGCCGCGCAGCAATTGCTCAAGCGCTTGCTGAGGATCAAGGCGGCCGCTCAAGCCCGGGCTTGTCTTGCCGGCGACGCTGGTGGCGTCGTAGGACAGGCTGATACCGGCCTGGCGTGCGAACTGATCCAATGCAGCGGCGAGGGCGCCGGGCGCGATGTTCCAGTCACGGGCCTGGGTGTCGCTGGACGGTGTATCGGCCATCACGGCCAGGGGCAGGGCACTGCTCAGGCAGGCGCCAAGCAAGGCGGCCTGCATGGCGCGCTTGAGGGGTGAACGTTGGGAGGGGAACGCTTGCATGACCGCGGGGTGCTCCTGAAGGAAGTGGACAGAACCGGCCTGTTGATCGGCCTTTCCTTACAGGTCGAATGGCAATGAGAATTCACCTCATTTATTTTTGAGCGTTTACGCGCGCGCGGAAACCGTCACCCAATAGCGGCTGCGGTACGTGAGATCGAGCTTGAGTGATTGCGCGATCAGGCCCAGCACTTGATCGGTGTCGTCCAGTTGATAAGTCCCCGACACTCGCAGCCCAGCCACCGCCTCGCTGCAGCGCACCAGGCCGTTGCGATAGCGCGCCAGTTCGGCGAGGAAGTCGTCCAGCCGCATCGCCTGGGCGCTGATCACGCCGTCGCTCCAGGCCCAGGGGTCAAGGCCGTTGCCGACAACCGGACGAATGCCGCTGCGATTGAACAACACCTGCTCGCCAGGCTTGAGTACCTGGCGGGCATTGCCCGCATGGCTGTCGGCAAACACCGCCACCGTGCCCTGTTGCACCGCCAGCTGTGTGCCTTGGGCTTCTTCGCGGACCAGCAGACGCGTGCCAAGGGTGCGCAGGTAGCCGTCGCGGGTCTGTACCCAGAACGGTCGGTGATCGGTGCCGGTGTTGACCAGTATTTCACCCTGGCGCAAACGCACCAGGCGACGCTCTTTATCGAAGGCCGTGTCGAGGGCGCTGGCGCTGTTCAACTGGATCCGGCTGCCATCGTCCAGCGCCACCCAGCGCCGCTCGCCGGTGGCCGTGCGGTAGTCGGCCATCAGTGCAGGCAGTGGCGTGTAGTCGCGGCCGAGCCAGGTCAAACCGGCCGCACCCGCAACCAGGCCGAGCAGTTTCAAGCCTTCACGACGGGAGATGTGTCGGCGCGCGCCGCGCAGGGCGTGCCGGCCGACCTGGGGCGGCAGTTGGCTGAAATCGTCATTCATTGCGGCCACCCGCTGCCACACCAACTGGTGCTCGGCGCTGGTGTGCAGCCAGCGTTCGAACGCGGCGGTGCTGGCGTCGTCGGCCACGTTGAAGCGCAGCGTGATCATCCACTGGATGGCCTGGTCCACCAGGCGCGGGTCAGCCTTCGGCATAACGCAAGCGGTAACAGGCATGCAGCGCTTTGGACAAGTCACGTTCCACCGTGGCCTTGGACACACCCAGGCGCAGGGCAATCTGCGCACAGGTCAGGCCGTCCAGTTGCGCCAGCAGGAAGGCTTCGCGCACCCGCGGCTTGAGCTGGTCGAGCAAGCGGTCGATGCGTTCCAGACTATCGAGAATGAGCAGGCGGGTTTCTTCCGACGGCACTTCGAGTTGCGGAAAATGCGCAAGGCTTTCCAGGTAGGCGCGCTCCAGTTCGCGGCGGCGGTACTGGTCGATCATCAGGCTGCGGGCGATGCTGCTCAGGTAGGCGCGCGGCTGCTGCAAGGTTTGCTGTTTGCGCGCATTGAGCAGGCGCACGAAGGTTTCCTGGGCCAGGTCGGCGGCGTGTTCACGGCACCCGGTGCGCCGGCTCAACCAGCCGCGCAGCCAGGAATGATGGGCGTGGTAAAGCTGGCCGATGGCGGCGTGGTCCAGTGGGTGATCGCTCGACATGGGCATCCTGGCACAGCTGTCTTAATTGATAATGTTTCGCATTCTAGACGTTGGTCGTGGCCCTTCGCAATTCCCGGCGCGCACTGTATCCAGCACAATTTTTTGTTTGCCGCCGGTGCACCGACTAATCTGCAGGCTTTTCTCGGTGGAAGGCTTGAGCATGATCGACCTGGCGACCCTGGCGGTTTTTTCCGGTGCTGTGCTGCTGTTGCTGTTGTCCCCGGGGCCGAACATGGCCTTTGTGATCAGCCACGGCGTGACCCACGGCTGGCGCGGCGGGATGGCGTCTGCCCTGGGCATTGGCGTGGCCGACGTGCTGCTGACCGCCTTGACCGCCACCGGGGTGACGGCGCTGGTTGCCAGTTGGCCGCCATCCTTTGACGTGATCCGGTATGCGGGTGTGATCTACCTGCTGTGGCTGGTGTTCAAGACCTTGCAGAAAAAACCTGGGGTGGATGCTGGCCCCGTCAGCCGGGTGCCGCTGGGCCGGGTGTTCCTGCAAGCCATGCTCAACAGTTTGCTCAACCCTAAGGCGCTGCTGTTTTTTGTGGTGTTCCTGCCACAGTTCGTGAGGCCCGAGGCGGGGTCCATCGCTGTGCAGTTGATGGTGCTGGGGGGCGTGTTGACCCTGATTGCGGGCGTGTTTCATCTGCTGCTGGGCATGTCTGGCGGGGCGCTGAGCCGGTTGTTCGCCAGGCGCTCGAAAGGCGCCTGGTTGCAGAAGTGGGGCCTGGCGACGGTGCTGACAGTGCTGGCGGTGCGCCTGGCGGTGATGTCGCGTCCGGCCTGACTAAACGTGTTGGGTCAGCTTTTTGTGGCAAGCCCGCTCGCCACGGAGAAAGCGTATCAACCCAACCGAGCAGCTGCCCGTGCGACGATCTCCCCGCGTACCCTGCGTGATTCGGCGGTGCGCTTGTTGGCCTCGTCCAACACATGCCTGGGGGCGGTGTCCGGGCGACCGGCATCGAACGGCGGTGCCGGCGCGTATTCAATCTGCAGTTGCACCAACTGCGCCGCTGCTTCGCTGTACAACTCTGCCGCGAGGGTCAGGGCGAAGTCGATTCCGGCAGTGATGCCGCCACCGGTCAGCAGGTTGCCATCGCGTACCACGCGCTCTTGCACAGGAATGGCGCCGAGCGGGGCGAGCAGGTCGTGGTAGGCCCAGTGTGTCGTCGCCTTGCGCCCGCGCAGTAAACCCGCCGCACCGAGCACCAGCGAGCCGGTACACACCGAGGTCACGTAGCGTGCGGTTTGTGCCTGGGCCTTGAGGAAATCCAGGGTCTGCGGGTCTTCCATCAACGCGCCGACGCCGGAACCGCCGGGCACGCAGATCACATCCAAGGGCGGGCAGTCGGCATAGGCCATGGTCGGGGTGAACACCAGGCCGGTGCTGGAGGTGACGGGGGCCAGGTCTTTCCACACCAGGTGCAACTTCACGTCCGGCAGGGAACCGAGCACGTCGTAGGGGCCGGTAAGGTCCAGTTGCTGGATGCCGGGGAACAACAGAAAGCCGATCTGCAAGGTCATGAATGAAGCTCCGATAAAGGGGTGGACGGCTTCACTCTAGAGGCCTAGGCTTTGGCGGATGCGCCATTAAGCCCACGAATCACGCCAATCATGCCTCGAATCGTCCATGTACTCGCTTTCGATAACGCCCAGGTGCTCGACGTCACCGGGCCGCTGCAGGTGTTCGCCTCCACCAATGACCTGGCGCGCCAGCGCGGCGAACCTTTGCCTTACGCGGTATCGGTGATCGCCGCGCAATCGCAGCCGGTGATGACCTCCGCCGGTCTGGCGCTGGTCGCCGAGACGCTGCCCGCTGTCGATGCGCCGTGCGATACGCTGGTGATTGCCGGCGGCTGGGGCGTGTACGGCGCCGCCGAAGACCCGGCGCTGGTGGACTGGGTGCGTGCGAAAGCCAGATATACCCGGCGCATGACCTCGGTGTGCACCGGCGCTTTCCTGTTGGCCGCCAGCGGTCTGCTCGACGGCTGCCGTGTGGCCACCCACTGGACCCGTTGCGAGGAGCTGGCGCGCAAGTTCCCTGCGCTGACGGTGGAGTCCAACCCGATTTTCATCCAGCAGGGCGCCGTCTGGACCTCCGCCGGTGTCACCGCCGGTATCGACCTGTGCCTGGCGCTGGTGGAGGAGGACCTGGGCCGCGCCGTGGCCCTGGAAGTGGCGCGGCACCTGGTGGTGTTTCTCAAGCGCCCCGGTGGCCAGTCGCAATTCAGCGTGACGCTGTCCCTGCAAAAAGATGACAGCCGCTTCGCCGAACTGCACGCCTGGATAGCCGAAAACCTCACCCTGGATTTGAACATTTCGACCCTGGCCGCCCAGGCCGGCATGAGCGAGCGTAGCTTTGTACGTCACTATCGCGCCGAAACCGGCCAGACCCCGGCACGTGCCGTCGAGCTCATCCGCGTCGAAACCGCGCGTCGGCAATTGGCCGATAGCACGGCGTCGGTCAAACGCATTGCGGTGCAATGTGGGTTCGGTTGCGAGGAAACCCTGCGTCGCAGCTTTCTGCGCGCCTTGTCGGTGACGCCTCAGGCTTATCGTGAACGTTTTTCGCCGAGCAATTCCAACACCGCGTCCAGTGTGGCCTGCGGCGCTTCCTGAGGGATGTTGTGACCCACGCCTGGCAACACCCGGCGCTGGTAAAACCCGCTGAAATGCTCCACGTCGTCATCCACTTCAGGCGGCGGACCCACGCCATCATCGGCACCGCACAATGAAATGCTCGGCACCGAGATCGCCGGTTGCAACGCCAGTGCCTGCTCGATGGCTTCCAGCGCCGGGTCGCCAGGTGCGTACATGAAGCGGTGGCGGTAGGAGTGAATCACCACCTCGACAAAATCCGGGTTATCAAACGAAGCTGCCGTCTGCGCATACAGCCCCGGCCCCTCGGCCCAGGACGGCGACCACAGCGACCACAACAGCTTGCACAGTTCGCCACGGTTGGCGGTCAAGCCGTCCACACCGCGCGGGGTATGAAAGTAGTACTGGTACCACAAGCGATGTTCCGTCACAGGTGCCCTGGGCTTCAGCGACTGGGCGATGTCCTGGATGTTGTAGCCATCCCCGGTCACCAACCCATGCACGCGCTCGGGCCACAGCGCTGCGACGATACACGCGGCGCGCCCGCCCCAGTCGTACCCGGCCAGCGTGGCCTGCGGGATCGCCAATGCATCCATGAAGTCCAGCAGGTCCTTGGCCAGCGCCGCCTGCTGGCCTGAACGCATTACCTGCGCATTGATAAACCGTGTCGGGCCGTAACCGCGCAGGTACGGCACCAGCACACGGCAGCCATGCCCGGCCAATACCGGGGCGATCGCGTCATAGGCACGTGGGTCGTAGGGAAAACCGTGCAGCAGGATCACCGGTTGGCCGTCGATGGGGCCGTGGGCTTCATAGGCCATATCGAGCATTGAAGTGCGTACGTGGAGCCGTGGGGGGGTCATGGTCATGGTTCACCAAATGGCCAGAGATGCTGGAACTCTAGCCGAAAGGTGTGACGGGAAGAGGTGGTTTTTGGGACCGCGGGCTTACTTGTCCAGTCTGGATCGATACGGCCATTCCCGCGCCAGCAGCCCCAGCACTTCAAGATCATGTCGCTGGCCGTTCCAGAATCCGGCTTCTCGCATTTTTCCTTCGGCTTTGAAGCCAAGACGCTCCAGCAACGCGCGGGACGCGTGATTATGTGGATGAACCAGCGCTTCCACCCGCTGCAGATACATCTGCCTGAAACCCCATTCCAGCGCGGTGCGTAGCGCTTCGCTCATCAGACCCTGGCCTCGGAATTGCGGTGCTAGCTCACAGGCCAGCGAGCAACTGTTCCATCCCTGGTTCCACTTGAACAAGCCACAACTGCCGATCAATCGGCCCTCGAACTCAAGCCCCCAGCGAGTCCCGGGATTCGGTTGGGTACGCCATTGGGCAAAGGTCTCGACCAGGCGCTTTGCCTGGGCAATATTGGCCATCGGGTCTGCGCCGAACCAGCGCATGCTGTCGGTATCACGGTAGATGGCGAACAGCGCTGGGGCATCCTGGGGCACCAACTCCCGCAGTTGCAGGCGTTGAGTGTGCAGGGTAGGAAAAGGGGTCATAAGGTGGCAGCGACCTGGTCTCGATCAACCACGTGCCCAAAGTGATGCCGCCACAAGTCCACCCCCAACTGCCCGGACCTGTCCAGCGACGAGCCTATCGTCAGATCGCTGATCAACGTCGGCTGCAACCCGGCATCAAACAACGCAAACCCCGCCGCCAGCACGCAGGTGTCGGTCTGGATGCCGCACACCAGCACGCGCTCGGGCCCCATGTTTTTCAGGTAGGCAACCGTCTCGGGCGTTGGCGCGTAGCCGTGCTTGATGAAGATACGATCCGCCGCAATCAGGCTTTGGTCATCCGGCGCCGGTTGCCAGCCGAGTTGACGGGCGAAGGGGGTAATGCTCTCGTCGTGACGCTCCACGGTGGCGATTGACGGCATGCGGCCCAGCAGGGCATTGATGCCGTCCACCAGCCACGCGGGAGGGTTGAACGAGGGTTGCACATCGATGATCAGCAATACCTGGCGCATGGTGTTCCTGTCCGTGGCCTGGAGGGCTGCCCATTGTGCACAGGCTATTTCAGGGTTGCCAGGTGGTTTTCTCCCCGCTGAGCTTGCGGTCCAGGAACGTCGCCGCGCTGATCAACGCCAAGTGGCTCAAGGCCTGGGGCGTATTGCCCAGGTGCCGGGCCTGGTTGTCGAACTCTTCGGCGTACAGCCCCAGGGGGTTGGCGTAGCGCAGCAGTTGTTCGAACTCCAGGTGGGCCTTTTCCACCTGGCCGGCGCGGGCCAGGCATTCGACGTACCAGAACGAGCAGGCCGCAAACGCGCCTTCGGTGCCTTGCAGGCCGTCGATCTGGCTGTCGTCGTTGCGGTAGCGGTAGACCATGCCGTCGCGCACCAGGCTTTTCTGGATCGCTTCCAGGGTCGAGAGCCAGCGCGGATCGGTCGCCGCGACAAAGCGCACCAACGGCATCAGCAGCATCGAACCGTCCAGCGCCGTGCTGCCGATATGCTGCACGAAATGCCCGCGTTCCTCGTTCCAGAAGTTGCTCCAGATATCCGCGTAGATCGCCTGGCGGGTCTGGTCCCAGCGCGCGAACGGCGCCGGCAGCGAGCGCTTGGATGCCAGGCGGATGGCACGGTCCAGCGCCACCCAGCACATCAGCCGCGAGTGCAGGAAGTGGTGCTGTTCGCCGCGCATCTCCCAGATACCCACATCCTCGGTATTCCAGATTTCGCAGACCTGGTCGGCGACTTCCACTGTGTGCTTCCAGCCCTCGTGGGAGATGGCTTCGCCGTACTTGTTGACCAGGTACACCGCGTCCATCAGCTCGCCATAGATGTCCAGCTGGATCTGGTCGAACGCGCCGTTGCCGATGCGCACCGGCTTCGCGCCGCCATGGCCTTTGAAGTGCTCCAACTCGGCTTCCGGCAGCTCCTGGCGACCGTCGATGCCGTACAGGATATTGATCTTGGTCGGCTGGCCGCAGCAGTCACTGACGCGGCCCTTGAGCCAGCGCATATAGGCGTTGGCCTCGTCGACAAAACCCAGGCGCATGAAGGCGTAGACGGTGAACGACGCATCGCGGATCCAGGTGTAGCGATAGTCCCAGTTGCGCTCTCCGCCGGGGCTTTCCGGCAGGCCGAAGGTGGCGGCGGCGATGATTGCGCCATGTTTGCGCGACGTCAGCAGCTTGAGGGCCAGGGCCGAGCGGTTGACCATTTCGCGCCAGCGCCCACGGTAGTTCGATTGCGCGATCCAGCCGCGCCAGAATTTCAAGGTGTGGGCCAGGGCCAGGTCGGTGCAACCGCTGTCTACGCGTTCGTCGTCCTGGCCGCCGAGGACGAACTCGGCACCTTCGTCCTGGTCCAGGGTGAAGCGGGCTACGGCAGCGCCGTCCTGGATCTGCAGCGGATGGCTGCCGGACAGGCGCAGGCCGGGCTGGCCGTCGGCACTGAAGCATACGGTGCCGTTGTCGACGGTCGCGTGTGTGGGCGTGCACGCATAGTCATGCCGCACGGCGCAGCGCAGATGAATCTCGGCCGTGCCGCTGACCACCCGCACCCGGCGTATCAGCAGTGGCAGGTCGTCGATTTCTTCGCTGATGGCCAGCAGGTCGGTGATCTCTACCACGGCGTCGTCGCTGAGCCAGCGGGTTTGCAGCACGTTGGTGTCGGGCAGGTAGATCTGCTCACGGCGCGCGTTGGGCAGGTCCGGGGTGAGCTGGAAGATGCCGGCATCGGGGCTGTCCAGCAGCGAGCAGAAGATCGACGGGCTGTCGAATTCCGGCCAGCAGAAGAAGTCGATGCTGCCTTTGTCGTTCACCAGTGCCGCGCTGCGCATGTCGCCGATGATGCCGTGGGCATCGATGGGGCTTTGTTGCTCGTTCTTCAAATCAACCATTGCCACGGAACTCCGGATACAGGCTCATGCCGCCATCAATAAAGAGTGTGCTGCCCACGACGTAGTCGGACGCATCACTGGCCAGCCACACCACGGCGTTGGCCACGTCTTCCACATCGCCGACCCGTCCATAGGGAATCAGCTTCAGCAGTTCCTTCTCTGCGGCGCCTTCAGTGGCCGCACGATTGATCGCCGTACGGATCGCTCCCGGCGCAATGCCATTGATGCGGATGCGCTGTTCGCTGACTTCCTGGGCGAGGGTGCGCATCAGCATTTCCACGCCGCCCTTGGACGCTGCGTAGTTCGCATGCCCGGCCCAGGGGATCAGCTGGTGCACCGAGCTCATGTGGATGATTTTGCCGGCTGCCCGCGACACACCCTCGCGCACGCCCTGGCGGTTGAAAATGCGCACGGCCGCCCGGGCACACAGGAACTGGCCGGTGAGGTTGACGCCAATCACCGTATTCCAGTCGTCCAGGCTCATGTCCACCAGGTTGGCGTCCTTCTGCAGGCCGGAGTTGGCCACCAGGATGTCCAGGTGGCCGAAGGCATCGAGGGCCTGGGCAAACAGCTGTTCTACCTCTTCTTCTATAGAGACGTTGGCGCCGATGGCAATCGCCCGGCCACCCTCGGCGTTGATCTGCCTGGCCAATGCCTCGGCCGGGGCAGCCTGGCTGTTGTAATTCAGCACCACGGCCGCTCCGGCTTGTGCCAGAGCCTTGGCCGCGCCGGCGCCGATTCCGGAACTGGCGCCGGTTACCAGCGCCACTTGTTGCTCCAACGAGATACGCATTGCTCACCGACCTTTATTTCGTGAGTTCAAGTAGCTGACTGACGGTGCGCAAGGGAAGTTCAGCCGTGTGAATTTAGCGACTACAACCATGGTGGAAAATGGAATAACAGAACTATAAAAAATAACCATAAGATACTAAAAAACCGCTTAAAAGCGTTTGACAGGCTTTTTGTGCCCGTGTCTTATAGGCACACCTCAACCCGCTCCGTTGGTAGTTCGGAAGTCATCGCGGGGCCACTTACAAGAGGTATCTATGTGCCTTTCGGCCGATATAGGGGAACTACCAGTTCAGGGAAAAACCGCTGCCTTAGTTGGCATGCCTAAGTTAGTGATCTTCGATTGCGACGGTGTACTCGTCCAAAGTGAAGAGATCACCCTGTCTGTGTTGATCTCCATGCTAAATGCACGTGCACCTGGCAGTGCGACACTTGATGTGACACGTTTTATCGAACACTTCCGCGGACGCAGAATTGCGGAGTGTTTGCGTGAGGCTGAATGTATTTTAGATATTCATTTGGACAATGAGTTTGAGCAACACTTTCGTCAGCGCGCGCTGGATGCCTTGACGCTTGATTTAAAAGCGACGGATGGGATTGTTGAAGTGCTGGACAGTTTGCGGGTCCCGTATTGCGTTGCCTCCAGCGCACCCCGTAGCAAGATAGAACACTGCTTGCGTACTGCCGGTCTGTTTTCTTATTTCGAAGGGCGAATATTCAGTTGTTATGAACTGGGTCGCTGGAAGCCAGATCCGTTGGTGTTTTTGACGGCTTGTGACACTTACGATATTGCCGTTACTGATGCGCTGGTTATTGAAGACAGTGTTACGGGTATTCAGGCGGCCGTCGCTGCAAATATAAGGGTTTTGGGTTTTGGTCCACCGCACCGGCGTGCACAGTTGGCGGCTGCCGGCGCATTACCGATCGCCGACATGCGTGAAGTACTGGCGATTTTTAATTGATCTTATTACTCAGGGAGGAGGCGTTGTGAACACACTGGGTTACCTGGAAAGACTTAAACGCAACGATCAATCTTCACAGCTATGGTGGGATTCTTCGCCTGCCGTTTACCTGCCTTACAAACAGCACCTGCTGGATAAGTACCCGGCCGCCGCAGCTTATATAGATGCGTTGATGCCAGACGATTTCTCCCAGTCCTGGGGCTTGTGCAGCGTGACCACCAATCCCCGGCTGGTGACCGCCGTTATCCTTGAAAAACGCGAGTACTGGTCGTCGCGCTTCAACCTGGCGAGCCTGACTCCCAGCGAATTGCACAAGCAGTTGTACAACGAGGTCATCGTTGAGGGGGCGTCGGCGCTCCAGCCGTTGTGGGTTCAATCGGCACAGGTCGAAGGCTGGATTTCCGCGCAGGTCGACCCGGTGGATGTGCGCTGCACCGAGCGCATGACCGTCAGGGGCCTGGAACTGCATCGCCTCGCACCGAATGTGATGGTCAAGGTGCCGGGCAGCCTGGAGGGGTTGTTGACCGTCGAGCAACTGGCCGCCCAGGGCGCGTCGATCAATATCACCTTCTGCTTCACGGTTGCGCAGTTCCAGGCCGGCATCCAGGCCATCGAGCGGGGCATGGCGACCGCGCGCAGCAACGGTATCGACACTGCCCACTGCAAGTACGTGATCACCTTCATGATCGGGCGTTTCGCCTGTCAGCCCGAACTCACGCTGCAGGCCGCAGAGCGTGGCCTGGCATTCAGCGCCGAGGAGCTGCGCTGGGCCGAGCTGATGATCTACGAGCAGGTCCAGGCGTTGGTGGCGGCCGCGAGCGTGCCGGTCAAAACCTTGCTGTCCAGTATCAAAGTCGATGTGGACGAGCGAGGCAACAAGCATTGCTGGCACCTGGAAAAGACCGGGCATGCGGCAACCTGCTACACGCTGACGCCGGATGTGGTGGAGTTCCTCATCGAGCGCGAAAGCCACGGCAAACCGGTAGTGCCCGCCTTGAAACCACAGAAACCGCCCGCGTCGACCTTCGCCAAGCTGATCCGTATCCCGTATTTCTACGAAGCCTACTTTGTCGACAGCATCGAGCCGTATGACTTTGGCAACCATGAGGCGTTTATCAACGCCTGCAACGAAGCCAACAGCGCGCACCGACGCCTGACCGATTACTGCGTGCGGCTTTGCCCGGTGACCAAGCCTTTCAAGCGCGCGCTCAACGCACTGCTGGCCGCTGAATTCGGGGTGGTCGCATGAACCGGATGATCGGGTTGTGGGCCCACCCACGTTCGCGCTCCACCGTGCTGGAACGTGTGTTTATCGAGAGGGGCGATTTTGAGGTTTTCCATGAGCCCTTTGCGCACATGGCGTTTTCCGAGGACTCGGCGATCCCGTCGGATGAGTGGGATCACAGTTTGCCCACGACGTACCAGGGTATAAAACAGCATCTGTTGACCGCCCGTGAGCGCACACACGTATTTCATAAAGACATGTGTTACCACTGTCTGGATAATTTGAAAGTTGACAGTGAGTTTCTCGCGCAACAGGACAATATCTTTCTTATCCGCGAGCCGGCCAGCAGCATTATTTCCCATCATCGGGTGCACCCGGATATGCCGTTGCAGGCCATTGGGCATAAAGCGCTGTACGAGATCTTTTGCGTGGTCACAAAACTCACGGGCAAAGTGCCTTATGTGATTAACGCCGATGATCTGGCCGCTGAACCGGAACGGGTGATTCGTAAGTTGTGTGATTACTTGGGCATTGAGTTTCTGCCGCATGCCATGACGTGGAAGCGAGAGTGTCCGCAACAATGGAAAACCTGGCGTCGTTGGCATGCTGCGGCGGAAAACAGTGAGCGCATTGTGACGCCGGATAAACACCACATCGATATGAAAGCCTTCGACCAATACCCGAAGTTAAAAGCGATGTATGAATACCATCGGACTTTCTACGCGCGCATGAACGAATTTTGCCAATAAGGATGGTTGTATGAAGAAGTTGGTTGTTACCGGGGCGGCCAATGGCATTGGTCGGGCCACGGTGGAAATGGCGATTCAACAGGGTTACTTCGTTATCGGCGCCGACAAGGATGCCGAAGGCCTCAACGTGTTGCAGCGGCTTTACGGTGCTGAAGTATTTGAAGCGCATATCGCCGACTTTTCCGATATGGCGGTTATCAAGGGTTTTATTCCTGAACTGTATAAGCGTCATGCAACCATTTATGGCTTGGTCAATAACGCCGGGCTTTACCACGGTAAAAGTGTCTACGCCTATTCCGATGAGCAGATCGACGAGATCCTCACCGTCAATCTCAAGGCACTGGTGTATCTGTCCAAGGACTTCGCCGAACGGGAAATGACCCACGAAGCCCCGCGCAGCATCGTCAACATTGCTTCGGTGGCCGGTGAAGTGGGCAGCTGCGATGCCCTCTACGGTGCCACCAAGGCGGCGGTGATCGGCCTGACCAAGGCCAACGCGTGGAACTTTGCGCCGTTCGTACGGGTAAACGCGGTGTCCCCGGCGCTGATCCATGACACCGCCATCTACGACACCATCCCCGAATACCGCCGCGCCGAGTACGCACGCCAGGAAGTCCTCAAGGATCCGATCCAGCCTGGCGGCGTGGCCGAGGTCATCTTGCTGCTGGTCGGCGATGCCCTGCGTCACAGCACCGGCAGGGTGATTTCGGTCGACAACGGAGCCTACCCACGGTGAGTCATTCGATGCGCAAGAAAAAACTGCTGCTGGTGGGCGCCGGCAACCTGTGCCTGCAGATCCTCAAGATTCTCGGGCCGAAAAACGCGTTCGAGTTTGTGGTGTTGGGGCGCAATGAAGAGGCGACGATCCGGCTGTGCAACCTGGTGGCGCTGTCGTGCGCGCAACTGGGGCAATTCATTGCTATCAGGCCGGTGATTGCTGACCTCACGGACATCGGCCGGGTGACGCAGCTGCTGCGTGAAGAAGCCCCGGATATCCTGGTGAACTGCGCGTCGCTGCAGTCGTGGCGGGTGATTACCGGGTTGCCCAAGCTGTCGTTCGAAAAGCTCGACCAGGCCCAGTTCGGGCCCTGGCTGCCCATGCACCTGACGTTGATGCACTGCCTGATGCAGGCGGTGAAGGCTTCCGGCATCTCGGCCAAAACCGTCAACGCGGCGTTCCCCGATGCGGTCAACCCGATCCTGGCTCGCGTCGGCCTGGCACCCGATATCGGTGTGGGGAACGTGGCCAACCTGATTCCCGCCGTGCGTCTTTCCATTGCGCGGTTGCTCGAATGTTCGCCCGCCGATGTGCAGGTGCAGTTGTATGCCCAGCACTACTTCAGCCACTACGTGCCGCGCGGCGGCCTGCCACCGCGTGCCAACTACCGCCTGCTGTATGAAGTGCGCGACCGCCCACAGGTGGCCCGCCTGCCGGCCGAGGCGATTTTTTCTACGGTGAAATCCGAGTTCCGTCGCCTGGGCGGGGTGGATGGGCAGTTCCTGACCGCGTGCTCCGCCGTCACGGTTATCGAAGGGCTGTTTTCACCCACGCCGGCGTGGGTGCATGCGCCTGGCCCACTTGGGCTTCCGGGTGGCTATCCGGTGCGGCTGCATGAGGGGCGGATCGAGGTGCAGTTCTCCGAGGCCTGCCCACGGGATGAGGCGGTGCGCATCAACAGCATCTGCCAGAGCCAGGACGGCATCGACGAAATCCATTGCGATGGTTCCGTCACGTACAACCCGCAGTGCATGGCCGTCATGCAATCGATGCTGGGCTACTCCAAGCACAGCATGTCCATCGAACAGTCCGCCGAGTTTGCCCGTGAGTTGGCGAGCAAGTACCTGTCCTTCAAGAATTCGACCTGGTAGGTATGTCATGAATCAGATGACCAGAAACAAGCACAACGACGTGGCCAGTTACTCCGCGCAGTACTCGACGGAATTTGTCGAACGTTGGGATGAGTTGATCGATTGGGAGAAGCGTAAGGCGGGGGAGGGCGGGTTCTTTGAAAACCTGTTGCGAAGCCACGGCGTGCAGTCGGTGATCGACGTCTCGACCGGCAGTGGTTTTCATGCCGTCCAGCTCAAGCAGGCCGGCTTTGACGTGGTCGCCACCGATGGCAGCAGCACCATGTTGACCAAGGCGCGGGCGAACTTTCGCAAACATGGCCTGGATATCCAGTCCCATTACCGTGACTGGCATTCACTGGATCCACAGGAACTGGGGCAATTCGACGCCGTGGTGTGCCTGGGCAGTTCGCTGTGCCATGTGTTTGAAGCCCATGATCGATTGAGGGTGCTGGCGAAATTCAGGGCCTTGCTCAAGCCGGGCGGGTTGCTGATTGTGGACCAGCGCAATTTCTTCGCCATCCGTGCCGGTAAATTCAAAGCCAGCGGTCATTACTATTACTGCGGTACGAACGCTTCGGTGAGCTTGGGCCAGGTCGATGAACGCCTGTGTGAGTTCATCTATTCCTTCGATGATGCGCAGCAGTACAGGCTGCAGGTTTACCCCCTGTTGCCGGGGGAGTTGAAGGGGGAAGTGCTCAAGTCCGGATTTACCGACCATGAAAGCTACGGTGATTTCGAGCGTGACTACGACATGATGGATTGTGATTTTGTCATCCACACTGCGCGCGCCGAATAGGGAGGCTTGATGAGCACACTCGTACAGAGCAATGCCCGCCCATTGGACAGTGTCGTGCTGGCGATCGTCCTCACCGGGTTCGTGGCCAGTACCTACGGCTTTGGGGTTTACCTGTTCGCCAACCTTGTCGTGGACATGCGCCGCGACATCGGCTTCGACTACACCACGGTGGGCCTGATCACCGGCGGCGCGCAGATTGGCTTCCTGCTGTTTTCGTCGGTGACCAGTTACATCAGCCGTTTCTTCGACGGCTGGAAAATCAGCCTGGTGTCCACCGTGATGACGTCCCTGGCGCTGCTGGGCCTGAGCGTCAGCGACAGCATCTGGTTGTCGGGGGCCTTGTTGATCCTGCTCGGTGGTTGCTCCGCCTCGGTGTACATCCCGCTGGCGGAAATCGTCACCAAGGGCTTCAGCCCGGGTAATCGCTCGCGGGTCATGGGGCTGATCTCCAGTGGCACCAGCTATGGCGTGTTCATCAATGGCTTGCTGGTGTCGTTCCTGACCTTGAATGGCGGCTGGCGCTCGATCTGGCTCACTGCCGGCCTGATCTCGGTGGCCCTGTGTCTGGTGGCCTGGTTTCTGTTGCGCAACCTGGCCGCGAGCCAGGACACCGGGTTTGCCGGCGAGCGCGCCGTAGCGTTTGACAGCCGCCAGCCGTGGCTCAGCCGCTCGCTGTACCTGACCTGGGCCATCGCGTTTCTCAATGGCATGGCATTGCTGCCTTTCCAGACGTACCTGGCGCCCTTCCTGCGCGATGAATTGGGCGTATCGGTTCAAGACGCCGGGTTTATCTGGACCACCATCGGTGCGGTGGGCATGGCCTCGGGCTTTCTGGTGGGGTGGATTGCCGACAAGGTCGGTGTGCGGGCGTCGCTGGCGATGTGTTTCCTCAGTGCAGGACTGGCCGCCACCCTGGTGTTCAGTTTCAACAGCCTCCCGCTGTTCTACTTGGCCGCGTTCCTGTTTGCGCTGGCGTTCTACCCCATTTTCGGGCTGGTCCCCAGTTACATCGGGCAGATCGTGCCGGTCAGCCGGCTGACCCAGGCCTTTGGCATCGCCAATGTGCTGATCGGCTTGGGCGGGGTGTGCGGCAACTTTCTGGGTGGCTTTTCCAAGGACCTCACCGGGTCGTTCTCGACGGTGTACTGGGTGGTTGCGCTGTTGCTGTTCGTGCAATGCGTGATGGTGTTCATGTTGGGTAAACCGCCGACTGCGGCGAAGGAGGGCGTGCGGCCATGAGTTATTTTCCAGACAGTCCAAGCCAGAACCTGCACGCGTTTGCGTTCAGCCATCGGCGCGCCGGACGCGGGCACAAGCCTGCGGTCATCTGGCTGACGGGTATCTCGGCGTCCGGCAAATCGACCATCGCTGATGCGTTGGACATCGCCTTGCAGAAACAGGGGCGGATCACCGCGATCATTGATGGCGACTCGGTGCGTGGCGGGTTGTGCCGCGACCTGGGTTTTACCGACAGCGACCGCGATGAGAATATCCGGCGGGTCGCCGAAGTGGCCCGCTTGATGATGGAGGCGGGGCTGATGGTGATTGTCGCGCTGATTTCACCTTCGTCGGCCAGTCGGCATTACGCACGTTCGATCATCGGCAATGAGTTTTTTGTCGAAGTGCATGTGGATGCACCGTTGGAAGTTGCTGAACAACGTGATCCGAAGGGCCTGTATAAAAAAGCCCGTGCGGGCCAGATCAAACACTTCACCGGGATCGACTCCCAGTACGACGTGCCGGTGTTTCCTGAAGTGCACTTGAATACCCAGGCGCTTTCGGTGGAGCAGTCGGTCGAGGCGATTCTGGATTGGGTGGGGCACAACGACAGTCGCGGTTAGCCGTCTGTCTTTGCGTCGGCTTTGCGCCGGGATGACAATATCTGTAACTCGAAAAAACAAGGTAATCTGCGCCATCGCAGGGAGAACGCGTTTTTTCGGGAGCAGGCATGACACATTTTACGGGCACTGCAAAATCAATTCGCCTGATTGGCGGGGCCCGGGTCCTGGACTTCATCAATACCACCAATGGGCGTCGCCCCGGCACTTCGCTCAAGGTCATGGAAGAACGGCTCACCAGTTTTCAGTTCTTCTTTGAATGGGCCCTGCATGCGTCGTTGATCTCGGCCCGGGAGTTCGATGACTACAAGCCGATGGTGTTTGAGTCATCGATGGCTTACCAACCGAACCTCGACGCGATCATTGCGTTCAGGGAATGCCTGTACGCAGTGTTTTATCCGTTGTCCTTGCAAACTGCCGCGCCCGACCACGCCTTGCAGCAGATCAACGAGGCCTTCCAGCAAGGCGCAGCACGGCGGGTGCTGCGTTCTGTCGAGGGCAAACCTGCCTGGGCGTGGATGCCTTGCACCACGGCGCAGGAGCTCACGGCCATGGTGCTGGGCCGCCTGGCCATCGAGGCCACGCAATTGCTGGTATCCGGTGATCTGCACGCATTGCGCAGTTGCAGCGCTACCGACTGCGACTGGGTGTTCCTGGATATCTCTAAGAACAAACAGCGCAAGTGGTGCCAGATGAGCGTGTGCGGCAGCCGGGAGAAACTCAGCCGGCTCAGACAGGTGGGTGGCAAAACGGCGCATTGAGGGCCCATGGCGAGTAGCAATTGCCCTACTTAATAGGAAGCATTACTATTCACGCCCCGCTTCCCCAGTGCTCCCACGATGATCCCTCAGCCGCCCCGCAGAACAGGCTTTTTCGAACACTACGAAGAGTTGATCGGGACCTGGACGCGCCGCCTGAGAAATCGCCAGCAGGCCGAAGACCTGGCCCATGACACTTTCGTGCGGGTGCTGGAGGCAAAATCCTCCGAGGTCGAGCAACCTCGCGCCTATCTGCATCAAACGGCGCGCAATATTGCCGTAGACGCCTTTCGACGCGAAGACCGTCGCGAGGCCATGACCCTGGAAGCCTTTGATCAGCGTTCGCCGCACACCGGCGACCCGGAACATTTCATGCACGCGATCCAGTTGGCGGACTCTATCGAGCGAGCCTTGGCCGAGCTGCCGCTCAATTGCCGCAGGATTTTCATCTGGCAGAAAATCGAGGGCCTGACCCAGCAGGAAATCGCCGACCGCCTGGGGCTGTCTAAAAACATGGTGGAAAAGTATATGATCCGCACCCTGCGGCATCTGCGCGACCGCCTGGACGCGATGGCGCCATGATCGCCCGCTCTGAAACAGGATCATCCATGATGGATAACCGTGCCCGAGACGAAGCCGCGCAATGGTTTGTGCGCCTGCAAGACGCCGAGTTGAGTGCTGTCGAACGCCAGCGTTTCGACGCATGGCGCACTGAGCATCCCGATCACCAGTATGAGTTCGATGTATTGCAGGGCGTGTGGAGCGCCGCTGACTTGCTGCCCAACGCCCGCCTGCAGGCGCTGTGCGAAGCGCCTGCGGAACGTCCCAAGCGCCGAGCCATCCTGCGTTATGCGGCGGCCGCCAGTGTGGTTGCAGTCGCGCTGGGGCTGGGCCTGTTCAGCGGGCTGGATCATCCCAAGCCCTACCGCGCCGAGTTCAGTACGCGTCTGGGGGAACATCGCCAGGTGGCCTTGCCCGACGGTTCGGTGATGGACCTCAATAGCCGCAGCATCGTCACGGTGCATTACGAAAAAGGTCGGCGTGGCGTCGAGATCAAGCAGGGCGAAGCGATGTTCAGCGTCGAACATGACACCAGCAGGCCCTTTGTCGTGGCGGCCGGGGCAGGGCAGGTGACCGTGACCGGCACGCGATTCGATGTGCGCCGCGATGACGACCAGACCCGCGTCATGGTCGAAGCCGGCACCGTGAAAGTACAAGGCCGTGCGCCGGACAAGATGGTGACGCTGACAGCGGGCCTGGGCAGCCATGTCGACAACCAGGGGCGGGTAGCCGCGGCCTACGCGGTGAACACCGAAGAACTGACCGCCTGGCGTACCGGCAAACTGGTCTTCAACAACGCTTCGCTGGGCGAAGTGGCCCGGGAAGTCTCGCGTTATCGGGAGCAACCGCTGCGGGTCAGCACGCCGGCCGTGGGCAACCTGCGCCTGACCAGCGTATTCAAGTCCGACGACACCGATGCCTTGCTCAAGGCGTTGCCGCACATCCTGCCGGTAGCCTTGCGCACCTTGCCGGACGGCAGCCAGGAAATTATTTCACGCTGACATTCAGGTTTTTTTCGAGTTCTTCGTCTTCTCCTGCAACTGCAACTGGTTTGCATTAACAGCCGCACACTCTTGCGATCACAGGACTAGGTTCGACGTGAAAAAACTCGCCGTGAACAACAATAAAATCTCCCGCTGGGCGCCGCTGGCCCTGGCGCTTGCGGTCAGTGCCGCGCTGCCTGTGGCCTACGCCGCCGAGGCTATCCACATCAAGGCCCAGTCCCTGGGCACAGCGCTGAGCCAGTTGGGCCAGCAGACGTCCCTGCAAGTGTTCTTCAGCCCCGAACTGGTTGCGGGCAAGCAGGCGCCGGCGGTCGACGGCAACCTTTCCCCCGAACAAGCCCTGCGCCAGTTGCTGCAAGGCAGCGGCCTGGACTACCAGATCGATGCCGGCTCCGTGACCCTGCGCCCACTGAACAGCGGCACCGGTGAAGCCGGCTCGCCGCTGGAACTGGGCGCCACCGATATCAAGGTGGTGGGCGACTGGCTCGGCGACGCCAACGCCGAAGTGGTGCAGAACCACCCCGGCGCACGCACGGTGATCCGCCGCGAAGCCATGGTGGAGCAGGGCGCGATGAACGTCGGCGACGTGCTGCGCCGTGTGCCGGGTGTGCAGGTGCAGGAATCCAACGGCACCGGCGGCAGCGATATTTCCCTCAACGTTGGCGTACGTGGCCTGACGTCACGCCTGTCGCCACGTTCCACCGTGTTGATCGACGGTGTACCGGCAGCGTTCGCGCCGTACGGTCAACCGCAATTGTCGATGGCGCCGATATCCGCCGGTAACCTGGACAGTATCGACGTGGTGCGCGGTGCCGGTTCCGTACGCTACGGGCCCCAAAACGTCGGCGGCGTAATCAACTTCGTGACCCGCGCCATCCCCGAGAAGTTCTCCGGTGAAGTCGGCACCACCCTGCAAACCTCCGCCCATGGCGGCTGGAAGCACATCGACAATGCGTTTATCGGCGGCACCGCCGACAACGGCATCGGCGCCGCCTTGCTGTACTCCGGGGTCAATGGCAACGGTTACCGCAACAGCAACAATTCCAACGACATCGACGACGTGATCTTCAAGACCCACTGGGCGCCGACCGATCAGGACGACTTCTCGCTCAACTTCCATTACTACGACGCCAGCGCCGACATGCCCGGCGGCCTGACGCAGAAGCAGTTCGACGCCAACCCGTACCAATCGGTACGCGACTGGGACAATTTCAGCGGGCGCCGCAAGGACGTATCGTTCAAGTACATCCGCCAGTTCGACGACCGTACCCAGGCCGAGGTGCTGACCTATTACTCCGACAGCTTTCGCGGCAGCAACATCGCCAACCGTGACCTGAAGACCCTCGGTTCCTACCCGCGCACCTACTACACCTTCGGCATCGAGCCACGCGTCTCCCGTGTATTCGATGTAGGCCCGAGCACCCAGGAAGTCAGCCTGGGCTATCGCTACCTCAAGGAAGGCATGCATGAGCAGGCGACCAGCCTGAATCTGGTCAACAATGTACCGACGCCGGGCGGACAGAGTGACGGCCATGTCTATCAGGATCGCACCGGGGGCACCGAGGCCAACGCGTTCTACATCGATAACAAGATCGATATCGGCAAGTGGACGGTGACTCCGGGGATCCGTTTCGAAGATATCCGCACCGAATGGCACGACCGTCCGGTGATCGCGTTGAACGGCACCCGCACCCAGGAAAAACGCCGCGAAGTCCACAACAACGAACCGCTGCCCGCATTGAGCGTGATGTACCACGTTTCCGACGCCTGGAAACTGTTCGCCAACTACGAGACCTCGTTTGGCAGCCTGCAGTACTTCCAACTGGGCCAGGGCGGCACCGGCGACCAGACCGCCAACGGCCTGAACCCGGAAAAGGCCAAGACCTACGAGGTGGGTACGCGCTACAACGACAATGTCTGGGGCGGTGAGCTGACGTTCTTCTACATCGACTTCTCGGACGAGCTGCAATACGTCAGCAACGACGTGGGCTGGACCAACCTCGGCGCCACCAAGCACACCGGTATCGAAGCCTCGGCGCACTATGACCTGTCGAACCTGGACCCGCGCCTGGATGGCCTGACCGCCAATGCCGGCTTCACCTACACCAAGGCCACGTCCGAAGGTGACGTGCCGTTCAAGGGCCGTGACCTGCCGCTTTATTCCCGTGAGGTGGCTACCTTGGGCCTGCGTTACGACGTCAACCGCTGGACCCATAACCTGGATGTATACGCCCAGTCCGGCCAGCGTGCGCCAGGTACAACCAGCACCTATATCACCCAAGGTACGGCTGACGGCCAGTTCGGTGATATTCCGGGCTACGTCTCGGTCAACGTGCGCAGTGGCTATGACTTTGGCGAGCAGTTGTCCAACCTGAAACTGGGCGTTGGTGTGAAAAACGTCTTCGACCAACAGCACTACACCCGTTCCAGTGACAACAATGCTGGACTGTACCTTGGCGAGCCGCGAACGTTCTTTGTACAGGCCAGCGTCGGGTTCTGATTCATTGCGAAAGGAAAAGTCGCAGCTCCCTTCAGGGCTGCGATTTTTTTTGCCTGTTTCCTACGTGTGCGCAGCGCATTTGGCTGTCTGTCGCGGAACTGATTCCGACGCAAACCCCACACATGGGCACACCTTATTGGCATCGACGCTAAGTTGAAGCGACAGCCTGAAGGTCACGCTCACTGTATTGGAGAAACTCATGTCGGTATCGACTCTCGATCCAACCGCATCTGCATCAACCACGTACAACCGTGCGCTGGCACACGCCAAGCCTCAGGCTAAACCCGCCAACCCGGCGCCTACAGCGCTGTCTTTCAATGACCATCGCGCTGCCAGCGTCAGCTTTCACTGCAGCGAGAATAACTCCGGCCCTGTGCTTGGTAACGCTCAGCCAACCATGGGCGGTCACTTTTCGGGTCAGCACAGCGTGTTCATGCCGCCCAGTTTCAGGGACAGGTTCAAAGAATTGATGACCAGTTTGCTTGGTGGTCACCGATCACCGATGCATCCAGGCTGTAGTAATCCGCCGCCAAGGCCGAATCCTGGCTGGAGCAGCCCGCCGCCACGACCGAACCCCAGTGTTGGCAGGCCATGCCCGACCCGACCGTGCGAATCTGATACTGACTACAGCTTGAAGAACCGTGAACAGTTGATGCGGCTGATGCTCGACAAATTTACAGCCTTCGAGGACACCGGGTACCCGGGCTACATGAGCGTTGACAGCATTAAAACGAAGGCGAATCGGCCGTTGCTCCCTGAATACGGTCCGAACAAAGAAGAGAACAAAAAAAGGAACCAGGAAACTCGCCTGGCCAAGCAAGTCTTGAAAGATCCGAACCTGATGAATGCCATCTTCCGAAACCCTGTCACAGGCGCACGGGAGCGTCTGGCCAGCCCACAAAGGCTGGACATGCTTGCCAACAGGGAGGACTACTTCACCTACCACAGCGACAAGCAATTGCGCCAAGAAGTGCGTGAGCATTGGGGTCGGAATCCGCGGATCGAAGTCCTTCAGTGGTGGGCGAACAGACCGCTGACGGGGGATTCTGAGCAGGACCATCGGACCCAACTGGCGAAGGAGCTCCTCTTCCATCGCAGCGATCTGGTGCAGAAACTGTTCAGAAAATGACTTCCAAATCGGTCCCTGGCCCACGACACCTTTGTGCGGTGCTTGAGGCAAAATCCTCCGAGGTTGAGCAACCTCGCGGCTATCTGCATCAAGCAGCGCGCAATATTGCCGTTGACGCCTTTCGACGCGAAGACTATCGCGAGGCCATGATCCTGGAAGCCTATGAAAAGCGCACGCAGCACACGGGCGAGCCGGAGCGTTTCATGCGCGCGATCCAGTTGGCGATGGACAATCGCTTCTCTTGGCTGCGCGATGGTCAGATCAAGCGAAAGGAGTTGATGGACTATCACCCAGTCACAATGGAACCGTTCGTGAAGACCCCGCCACACAGAAAACATCCACCGGTCATTGACTGCCGATGGGGGTCTTCATCTACCGAATCAGGTCTGGACCATGAATTCGACATCATTTGAATCCCTTCAATCCCAGTACAACGTTCCAACCCTGGCTACGCTCGCGCAGGAAGCGGAACGCCCAACCACATCCCCGTTACACGGGGTCAACCTCACATCCTCACCTAAATGCAGCTTCAAGGCGCCCACCGCCGAAGATTTTGACAAAGGCTCTCGGATGTTCATTGAAACACCGGCGCACACCCCTGTGCTTTCAACAGTTGCCAACTTTTTGAAACGGTGGTCCAGCCGCGGCTAGGCGACTTTCCCAGGGCATGGATGGCCCGGTCAGATGAGCAGTTACAAACGATCAAGATTTACTGAGGTATGGAGGGCAGCCTTCGGAACCATTGTTTTGTCGCCGCCACTCAGTTGGCGCTTGGACCGTGTTGATTTCGAGGCATTTTCTTCGATCAAGCTATCAAGGGCCAGGCTACGGAATTTACATAGGTTGGAGGTGAATAATGAGTAGTGGTATCAGAAGTCCGGTAGCAGGAGCGAGCACTGGCCAGTCTCGTTTGGGGGTGGATACCCGCCCACTGGGCACGGCGCTTCCAGCGGCGCGGAGACATAACCTTGGTTTGGTGAACGGCGCCGAGCGGCACGTTGACGGTCAGAATCTGTACGGTGGCATGACCAGGGTTGGGAACCCCTTTGTCAGCTCAGATGATCACTTGGTGGCCACCTTCATTAAGAACAACTTGTCATTATTGGACGAGTTCAAGGAAGACGGCAAACTGACACAGAAGTCTTGGCAGAAGGCCGCTGTTAGCGTGACGATCCCGGAGCGCCTCATGATGGCGGTGGCAGAGTCAATCAACCGTCCTCGACTGAATGCCGCGATTCTCACAAAGAACGGTGAGATCACCAGCGACAGTCTGACCAAGGCTTCCAACTCGCAAGTCGGCAATACCAACCCCAACACCCAGAGCGCAGATCCGTTCCATTCGAAATCCGATGCTCAGGTCATCAAGGCATTCCTGGACAAATTTAATGTGTTGCGGGACAAGTCGCAAGACTTCGATGTCCTCTTTGGTTTAGAGAAACGTCGGTACATGAAAACAGACACAGTTACCTATATCAGCACAGACCCTGATGTAACTGATAAAAACGGCCAACCTGTGCTTGACCCACGCACCAGGTTTCCCTTGAAAAAATTCCCTGAAATAGACGTGTATATGTGCAGGAATATTCAGGAGAGGGGGCTGTTGGACAGGATGGATGGTTACGAAGCCAACGGTTATAACATCTTTGGCAGCCGTAATGACGATGGCTGGTTGAAGAGAAGCAGTATTGAGCGCTTGCATGAAAGCATGAGTAAAAAGCCGGGGGGGAGTTAAAGGCCGGTACGAGCGGCTTGAAAAGCTCAAGCTGCTCGTATCACTTTGCGTTCACACCCGCAGTATTTTGCCACTCACCGCCACCGCCGCCAGCAGCCCTGCGATCAACATGAAAGCGGTTGCCAGGCTGCTGCCATGGGCGATGAACCCGATCAAGGCCGGCCCGGCCAATATCCCGGCATAACCCAGAGTGGTAATGGCCGGTACAGCAATGTGTTCTGGCATGACGTTCTGTTTGCCCACAGCCGTGTACAGCACCGGGACAATATTGGAGCACCCTGCACCCACCAGTGCATAACCCAACAATGCCATTTCCCACGCTGGAGACAAGGTGGCGAGCAAGGTGCCGGCCGCTGCCAGTGTGCCACCCGCCACAATGACCCGGGTTGCGCCCAGCCGGCGCACGATGGCGTCACCGGTCAACCGCCCGACCGTCATGGTCAGCGCAAATGCTGCGTAGCCCAACCCTGCATAGGCTTCGTCCAGGTCACGTTCGGCACTGAGGAACACGGCGCTCCAGTCGAGCACCGCCCCTTCGGCCAGGAACACGATAAAGCACAGGCAACCGATAAACAGCACCACACCGTGGGGCACGGCAAACGCCGGGCCGGAACTTTCACTGCCATAGGGCAGCAGGTGCGGTGCAGCCTTGAGCAGCGCCGCCAGCGTGATGACGATCACCACCAGGGTCGCCTGCAACGGCGACAGGCCCAGCCCGAGCAAACCCGAGACACCCGCCGCACCGACGATGCCCCCCAGGCTGAACAGCCCATGAAAGCCCGACATCATGGTTTTGCCGCTGGCGCGTTCAACGATCACCGCCTGCAAGTTGACCGTGGAATCCACCGTGCCCAGGCCGGCACCAAACAGGAACAACCCAGCCATCAGTAGCGGAATCGAGCTCACTGTCGCCAGCATCGGCAATGCCAGGCAGATCAGGATCGTGCCGGCGCTCAGGACGCGTCGGCAGCCGAAACGTGAGGCCAATGCACCCGCTGCGGGCATGGCGATAATCGAACCGACCCCCAGGCACAGCAGCAACAGACCCAGCGTGCCTTCGCTCAGCCCGGCACGAGCCTTGGCATACGGCACCAGCGGCGCCCAGGCCGCGATGCCGAAGCCGGCAATGAAGAAAGCGATACGGGTCGACATTTGCTCCAGCCGCCCGGGAACCACGGGCGCTGAGGTGGGGATGGCAGTCATGAAAAATCCTTGGTTTTGCGTTCAACGAACGATGTCCGGCGCGACATCCTTGCACATCAGGCCTTGGTGTGCGAGCCGGGTTCCGTTGGGATTCGGGCTGCCTTGAATTTTATTTTTACAAGCTGGAACGCTGGAGCAGGTTGCAACCACATAGGTCGTAACGAGTCTGTAGGAGGCGGTCTGGAAGGTGCGTAATCCCTGCGAGAGCAGTTGAACCCCAGGGTTCTCGCGGTGGATTACCACCTTCCAGGCTACTTCTGAAAACGCGTCAAGCGGGTGGTGTGCAACGCCGGGATCCCCCACAATCGAACAACTCTTTTTTGCGATCACGCATGCCTCGGTGGATAAGCTCATGACCCTGTTCTACGACGCTCGCGGCAACATCTATGGCGTGGCCAGCCCGGCTTTATTGCGCCGCAAGGGCATCGATGTACCCGAGAGTGCTGAGCATGCCGCGGTTGCTCGTACCGCCTGGGCGGCGTCGGCGATCGCCTCGGAATGCAGTTGGGGCTCGGTGCCGCACCCGGCTGGTGGCAAGGCCCACCGTTGTGATGGCCTGCTGGTGGGGCCGTTCAAGGACGCGCCGCCGTTCGATCTGCTGATCGTAAACACCGACGGTTCCCTGGCCGAGCGCAGCGGTAATGGCTTGACGATTTTTGCCCAGGCTCTCACCGACCAGGGCCTGATGACCGAAGCTTGTGAGTTGCGGGTCCATCACGACAAATCGGACGCGCAATCTCCAGTCGCCACTCGGGTGGAACCCACCGTTCGTGACGATGTTGCAGGGTTCTGGCTTGAGCTGGGGGTACCTGCTTTTGGGCCGGCGGCGGTGGGCGCGCAGGGGGTTGGTCAGGTGTTTCTGCAGGGGACTGAACTGAGCCATGTGACCGAGCTGACGGCGATCAGCCCGCAGTGGGCCGCCAGTCAATTCGTGCGGGTGGGCAACCCCCACTGTGTGACGCTGGTCCAGCAGCTCTCGGCGTTGCCGGACAACGCACAGATGCTGCTGCCAAAGCTGTTCGAGTCCTTGAAGGCGATCGCCTTCGCGCCCCCTGCGGGCGGCGGCCAGCCTTGTGGGGCGGGGGTCAACTTGCAATGGGCGGCGCGCCAGCCTGGCAACCAGGTCGTAGCGCGGGTGTTCGAGCGCGGTGAGGGGCCGACCGCGTCTTCCGGCACCAGTGCCAGCGCCGTCGCCTGCGCGGCATGGCGTGCGGGCTGGGTCGAGAACGGTGACGTCGCGGTGGTGATGCCGGGTGGCGTTGCGCCGGTACGCTTGCACACCCAGGGCGAGACGCTGCTCGGCGTCAGTCTGTTCGGGACCGCACGGCTGCAGGCCTGAGGTTTTTTAACGGCTGACGCTGTGATTCAGTGTCGGCTGTTTCTGTGTCAGTTAGTTGTTATTAAGAAGTTTAGTGTAGGGCATTTCTTATTGTTAAGAAGTGGCACATTGACTCGTTTTATTGTTTTGTAAAAGACACTTCCAACTTCTTTGTACGAATCTTCTTTTTTATTTTAAAACAGCCGATTTTTTCCCGTAATCGCTAAGCTTTGAGGCGTTCAGGGGCTTTTTCTCGGCAGTTTATTCGCACACTTAACGAGGCAAAGCATTCCTGCGTGCTCATTCATTTATGGCGGGTAACAACGGATGGTTAACGCGTTTGTTTCGTCACGTTTCAAACTGATTCTTCCCTGCATGGATACCGACTTTCAGGTGCTGGCATTCAATGGCGGCGAGCGCCTTGACCAGCCTTTTTTCATCCAGGTGCAGGTGGTGAGTGAAAATCCTTCCCTTGACCTTGAGAGGTTGCTCCATCAACCCGCCTACCTGGATTTCGGAATGGGCGAAGGGCTGCATGGCCAGGTTTACGCAATCGGCCGGGACGACCCTGGCCGGCGCATCACGCTCTACCACCTGACCCTGGCACCGCGCCTGGCCTACCTTGCACACCGGCGCGACCAGCGGATCTTCCAGCAACGCAGCGTGCCGCAGATTATCGCGGCGGTGCTTGAGCGGCATGGCATCCTGGCGGACGCCTATGCATTCGAGCTTGGTCCCGTGGTGTATCCGCCACGCACGTTCTGTGTGCAGTATGCGGAGAGCGACCTGCACTTCATCCAGCGGCTGTGTGAAGAGGAGGGCATTCATTACCATTTTCGTCACAGCGCGGATGCCCATCTGCTGGTGTTCGGTGATGACCAGACGGTGTTTCGCCGTTTGCCCCAGCAACGCTACTGCCCTGCTGGCGGGCCGCAAGCCGCTACGCAGGTCGTCCAGCGTTTTGATGTGCGCCTGGCCACACGCACCCAGAAGACGGTGCGTCGCGATCATGACTTCGAACACCCTTCATTGCTGCTGCAGGACTGCGCGGGCTCGGCGCCGGCGCAACCTCTCGAGGATTATCGTTACCCAGCGGGATTCACGGGTCATGCCCGGGGCAAGCGCTTGGCGCGGCGGGGCTTGGAGCGTCACCAGCGCGACCGTCTTCGCGCATTGGGCCGCAGTGATCAACCGGCGCTGCGCAGCGGGCATTTCCTTGACTTGCGCGATCACCCCGATCCGTCCTGCAATGACTTGTGGCTGATCACTTCAGTGCGTCATGAAGGTTATCAGCCGCAGGTGCTGGAGGAGGTGACGCCCACCACCGATGCATTCGAGGGGTATCGTAATCGCTTCACCGCGACGCCTTGGCAAGCGGTGCATCGACCGCCCCTCAAACATCCCAAGCCGACCATCAATGGCAGCCAGACCGCAACCGTGACCGGGCCGCCGGGTGAAGACGTGCATTGTGACGCCTATGGCCGGGTGAAGGTGCGCTTCCACTGGGACCGCCTGGACAAGGCGGATGATAAAAGCAGTTGCTGGGTTCGGGTTGCGTCCGGATGGGCCGGTGACGGGTTCGGTGCAACGATCATCCCGCGTGTGGGCATGGAAGTGCTGGTGACCTTCCTTGAAGGCGACCCGGACCAGCCGTTGATCAACGGTTGTCTGCCCAATGCGTCGCACCGGCCGGCCTACCCGTTGCCGCAGCACAAGACCCGCAGTGTCTTGCGCACCCGCAGTACGCTGGGGGGCGAGGGCGCCAACGAGTTGTACCTGGAGGATCGTCGTGGCGAGGAGCTCATTTACCTTCGTGCACAGCGGGACCTGGAGCAGCAGGTCGGCCATGACAGTCGGTTGGAAGTGGCGGGGGAGCGACGGGAAGTCATTCATGGATTGAGTACGGCTCACCTGGCCAGCGAGGAGCATCGTCATATCACCGGCGATCGCAGGATCGTGCTCAAGGCGAGCGACTACCTAGATGTACTAGGTGACAGCCGTACCCATGTGGGGCAGACCCTTATCCTGGAGGCCGGGCAGCAGTTTCATCTCAAGTCCGGTGCCAGCCTGGTGATCGACGCCGGGGCGCAACTGAGCCTCAAGGCGGGGGGCGAGCATCTGGTCATCCAGGCCGGCGGCATCTTCAGCAGTCGCCCCATTACCCTGGGTGGAGCGCCGTCCGTCACCCTGGCGGCGAATGCCTCGGCAGCGATCGACACACCCAGGATCTCCCTGGTGCAAGGCAGCCTCATGAACCTGGCCAGGCAATTGGGCGCCGATTACTGCCCGGTGTGCGAGCGCTGCCGCGAAGGACGGTGTGAACTGCCAGGGAGGGCCGCTTGATGCCAAGGATGCCAGGCCAGTGGATGGACCAACAGCAACAGCGGGGACGACGACTGTGCTTGATCCTTGAGGGGCAGAGCGACGCGCGCGCACCGCTGCTGGAGGTACGCGACTTGCCGGCGTACCGCAGTGTTTACGCCGAGACTGCCGTAGCGGAGTTGGCGGCAGAAGGCCCACTGATTGTGCTGCTGGGCCCGCTGAACGAGCACGCTTTGCTTGGCCTATTGCGGCAACCCGAGACGAACTGGGGCTGGCTGGGCAGTTTACCCGGCGAAGACCTGACGGCAGTGACTCGACACTGGCGTGACAGGCTGCTGGTGGGCCCTGAAGGCGCGCAATCGCTGTACCGCTTCCACGACAACCGTACCCTGGCGCGTGCCCTGGCCCATCTGGGCCAGGATCGCTGGCCGGTATTTTTCGGGCCATTGATCAGCGTGTGCTATTGGCACGAAAACCGCTGGCACACGGCTGACAACCGGGCCCCCGGTGAGTATCCGGTGCCGGATCCCGCGCCCTGGCTGGATGCACCCAACCCAAACGCAGCGGCCATCCTGCACGCCAATATCCTGCGTTACCTGTTGACTGAGCACAGTGAAGACCTGGCGACATTGGTGGAATTTCAAGACCCGCGAATCTGGCTGGCACAGGTACTGGAGCAGGCGCGTTCCTGGCAGTGGCAGGGGCCGGAGCAACTGGAGTTTCTGGTGGTGCGAAGACTGGAGGAGGCGACTCGGAGCAGTGTTTTGCAGTGGCAGCCCGGGGTCGGTGAAGCGCCTGGGGAGCACTTTGAGCGAGTAGTGGCACAGTGGCGATTGATGGGGGGAAAGCATGAGTAGGCGAAGGTGGGGGGGGGTAATGGTGCTGGGGGTACTCGGGCTGACGGGGTGTGGGGGCAAGCCTGTGGATCGATTTACGTTGGAGGTGGATTTGCCGGCGGAGTTTGAACTCAAGACTGCCGCGAATTATCTGCCCGCTACCGGTGAGACCTGCGCTTTGCCGCGACGCCGAGGTAAGCGACCGGAGCGCAAAGTCTTTTTTACTGATTTCAAAGATGCTGCAAGCCGGGTGAGCTATGAACTGCCGCTGAGTGAAAAAATCGAGGGCTGCCCTTCGGTGCTGAGAAGCCTGGAGTTTGAGTTTTATGCGAAGTGGGGCAAACGGGATACGGACGTGGGTGGGAGTTTTGCCGCTATTTCCATTCGCGACCCCTCGGACGCTGATATACGAGGCATGCCAGTAACGGGTGTTCAGGAGCTACATAAGCAATGTCGGTGGTTGTTCCGTACTGCGGGGCCGCAGCACGTGATCGTCAAGGTTCTTAAATGCAGTTCATCAGGTGCAGCAGTCCCGTTATCCAGACCTGTGCAACGGGATCAGCTACCAGGGAAAACGCTCAGGATGGTGCTGACGATGACCGATGAGGAAGAACCCTATTTTGATAACAACTGGGTCGTTGTTCCCGGTGGATGGAAGCGTTGTAGAGGCAAAAATTTTGAAGATCTGGATGCGTTTTGCAACGGCAATACCACTGACTTCAAACCAATAAAAATGCCGGACGGTCGCATTTGTGATGTCTACCCATCCTGCAAGTAAGCAAGGAGAAGTTCATGAAGATGAATGCACGGAAGCAGGCTTTTTTCAGTGACAGCAAGCCGGCTTGCTCATGGCGAGGGCATTGGGTGAGTTTTTGTCTGGTCGATGAACTCGGCGTTGGGACGGCGTACGGTGGATTGCCTTACACAGTCCATGACAGTGCAGGGCAACAGTACAAGGGCAGGCTGAATGGAGAGGGCTTCGCCCAGTTAGCCAATATTTACTGCGGTCCTGTAATCCTCGTTTTTGACGATCCGTATTCAGGAACAGAACTGTTGTATCAGAGGCTGATGTCGCGCCAGACTTATAAACTTCCAATCACCGAGCTTCAGATTCGTGCTGAGCAAACCCGATTTTCTGCCTCGGATGGTCGGCGGACTGAAAGCAACCCCGCCCAGTTGAAAGCTGACCGTTTTTATCAGGTTGAAGTCCGTGATCTGGTTCGCCATGTCGCCCACTTGCCTCCGATTGCCCAGCGCACTCATCAACCTCGACGACACGCATTGAAAATGCTCGCCGACCTAGGTTTTGGGCCGCCCCAATCGATGCTGGTGGGGATCGTGTTGTTTCCCAACCACCATACCGCGCTGGAGGTTCGGCCGCTGCGAGCCTTGCGCCCGTTGTTTTCCAGCGAAGACAGCTTTTGTGCCTTGAACCTCTATCAATTGGCATTGATGGCAACCTTGAGCTACTGCAATTTCGGGCAAGAACCCGCTCAAGCACCGACTGAGGAGGTTCGATTTCCTTTCGATCCGAGTGTCGGCCATCTATTCGCTGAAAAACTCTCGGGTTTCCACGAGGCATGGCGGGTTGATTCCGAGCAGCAGCAACGCTTCTATCCCGTCTATGAAGACGTCCCTTACTCCCGGCGATTCGAGATCCTGCCCTTCGATCCTGAGTTGTACCCTCAGAACCATCCTGAGCGGGCAGAAGAACAAGAACATCCTGCGCGGTTGCATTTTTTCGACGACGAAAAATTTGGCACTGATACCCAGGCGTTCATCACTCATCACGAAGAGGTGATTCTGATTGCGGTGCGCGGAACAGCCAGCGCTGCTGACGGGCTACGGGACGCTAATGCTCATCAAGTGGCTTTTTTGGAGGGCGTTGGCAAGGCGCACGAAGGTTTCTATCAAGCCTATCAGGCAATGCGCAACTTCATACTCAGTTACCTCAGACAATTTCACACCAACCAAAGAATAATCATCTGCGGCCATAGCCTGGGCGGTGCAATTGCCTTGCTCTTGGCAGAAAGCCTGCGTCGGGCGCCGGGGACCAACTACAACATCCTCCTCTACACCTACGGCGCCCCCCGCGCCGCCGATTCCGAATTCACCGCAGGTGCCTCAACCCTGGTCCACCACCGCATCGTCAACCACAACGACCCCGTCCCCAGCGTCCCGGCCCCATGGATGAACACCACCGCCAAGCTCTGGGTCCCAGGTGCCGTCACGCTGTTCAGCGCCCCCGCGCCGGGTGGGTTGCTGTTCGCTGCCGGCCTGGTACGTTTCGGTGGCAATCCCTACGAGCACCATGGTGAACAACACCATTTCATGCCGATCACACTCCCGGATGGCACCCATTCTTCGGTGTTGTGGCAACCCGGCTGCGAGTCCATCCAGGAGGCCGGTTGCAACCGGGCGCTGCAACTCCACGGTGACATGCCTGAACGTGACAACCTGCTCAAGCAGCTGTTCCAGGCCAGCCAGCACTTCATGACCGCCAGCTACATTCCGGCCGCCTGGGCAACACTCCGGCGCTGGCAGCAAACCCAGGAAAGCAATGGGCCCTTGGTAACGCCGAGGGAATTCGAATTGCTTGACCGTGCGCTCGAGACCATGCGCGAGCAATTGCGCAACAAGCGTCGGGAATTGACCCGTCTAAGGGCGGCCAACGACCGGGGTTATGAGCATAACGAAGCCTTGAACGCCGAAATCGACCGTTTGCACACCAGTCGCGAGCGCCTTGCGACCCTGCGCTGGCGCCGTCTGGAAGCCCGTGATGTCTATGGTAGTCATGCCCATGGTGCCCACTTGGCAACCAGCCTCAAGCGCTGGTTCAGTCACCGTGAAAATCGCGAGCTGTCGCAGGTCGCCCGTATCCCTCCCGCTCTGGATAACGACAGGGGGAGGGCACATACGCTGGATATCGACTCGATTGTCTGACCGAGGTGTTTACGCAAACTCTACCTGGGCTGGCCGGCGTGTCATCAACACCTTGCCGTTGCGGATCGAGTACAGCGGCAGGCCCTGACTGCGGATCACCTCGTAGTCGCTGTCCGCCGAGAGGATCAACAGGTTGGCCGGGCGTCCCTGCTCCAGACCGTAGCGGTCACCCAGGGCCATGGCTTTGGCGCTGTTGTCGGTGACCAGGTCGAGGGCGCTTTGCAGGTTGCGATAGCCGAGCATGTGGCAGATGTGCAAACCGGCTTCGAGTACCCGCAGGATGTTGCCGTTGCCCAGTGGGTACCAGGGATCGACGATGGAGTCTTGGCCGAAGCACACATTCATGCCGGCCTCGAGCAGTTCGTTGACCCGGGTGACGCCACGGCGTTTTGGGAAGCTGTCGAAGCGACCTTGCAGGTGAATGCTCTCGGTGGGGCAGGAAACGAAGCTGATACCGGAATGTCCCAGCAGGCGAAAGAGCTTGGCGCAGTAGGCGTTGTCGTAGGAACCCATGGCGGTGGTGTGGCTGGCAGTGACGCGGGCGCCCATGTCGCGGCTGCGGGCCTCTTCGGCCAGTACTTCGAGAAAGCGCGAATGTGGGTCGTCGGTTTCGTCGCAGTGCACATCCACCAGGCAGCCGGTGCGTTCGGCCAGGTCCATCAGGAACTTCACCGAGCTCACGCCCTGGTCGCGGGTGTATTCAAAGTGCGGGATGCCGCCGATCACATCGGCGCCCAGGCGGATGGCCTCTTCCATCAGTTCGCGGCCATTGCGGTACGACTCGATGCCTTCCTGGGGGAACGCGACGATCTGCAGGTCTATCAGGTGTGTGCTTTCCTCGCGTACTTCCAGCATGGCCTTGAGCGCGGTGAGGTCCGGGTCAGTGACGTCGACGTGGGTACGTACATGCTGGATACCGTGGGCGGCCAGGGCCTGGATAGTCTTTTTGGCGCGGGTCTTGGTATCTTCCTGGGTGATGGTGGCCTTGCGTTCGCCCCAGCACTCGATGCCTTCGAACAGGGTGCCGCTCATGTTCCAGCGTGGTTCGCCGGCGGTCAGCGTGGCGTCGAGGTGGATATGCGGTTCGACAAAGGGCGGGATCACCAGGTTGCCGGCGGCGTCCAGGTCCCCCGCGCCCAGGTGCGGTACTGTCGATTGCGCGGTGATACTGGCGATCCGGCCATGTTCCAGGTGCAGATCATGCAGGCCTTCACGGTTGCGCAGGCGGGCGTTGATGATGTGCATGGGCAAGTTCCTCTTGGCTAAAAACAATCAGGCAGACAGTCGCCAGATCATCAGCGCAATGCCGATGTCCAGGCGATCATATGAATTATCCAGCGTCAGCCCGCACAAGGCTTCGATGCGCTGGACACGGTGTGTCAGGGTGTTGCGGTGCACGGCGAGCCGCTGGGCGGCGGCCACCAGGTTACCATTCTCGTGAAACCAGGCTTCCAGGGTCGGCATCAGGCTGGGGCCATGCTGCGCGTCGTGGCGCAGCAAGGGGCCGAGGCGTTCATGGAGGAATTGATCGAGCAGGGCGCGATCACGCACGCCACTGAGTAACTTGAGTACGCCCAATTCGTCGTACACGCACAGCCCGGCGCGCTCGCTGAAACGCCGCGCAGCCGCCAGTGCCTGGCGTGCTTCATCCTGCGCCTGGGCCAGGCGTGCCGGTGGATGCGCGGCGGCGCTGAGGCCGATAAACAATTTGAGCGGCGCCAGTCGCAGATTCAGCGGGTTGAGCCAGCTGGCCAGGTGCTGGCGGTTGACCAAGGCGGCGACGGCATCCGAGGCCGGCAGCAGCAGCGTCCATTGGCCGGCCCGCCCAAGTACCGGCAACCCCGCCGACACCTGGCGCAAGCGCCGGTTGATGGCGTCATGTTGCCGCGCCAGTTGTACCTCGACCGCCGCCGCGTCGCCTTGGGCAAACAGCAACTCACTGCCTTCCAGCTGCAGTTGCACCACCTGCCAATGCCCGGCCAACGACAGGCCCAACTGTCCGCCACGGTGCAGCAGCAAATCCAGGGACTGATAATCGCCCGTCAGCAAACGCTCCAGCACATCGTGCCGCGAGCGACCCAACTGCTCGGACTGGATCAGCGCCGAACCAATAGCCTGGGTCACCAGCACCATTTTCAGCGAGTAGGGCTGTTCGATCAGCGGCATGCCGGCGGCTTCGGCGGCCTCCAGCAAACGCTGGGGGATCGCCTGGATGTACGCAGGCCCCGTGAGGATCACCAACCCGGCCACCTGATGCTCGCAGGCTTCCTCCAGCAGTTGCATCAAGTTGCCTTCGTCGCGCGGGTGGTTGATCCCGGTGACGAATACCAGCTCGCCGCCCAATACCCACTCGGCAATCCCGCTGTTCTCCGCCACATAGGGCCAGCGTACGCCGTTCTCCAGGCCAGCGGTGCCGGCGCGCAGGCGCATGGATTCCAGGCCCGGCAGGGCCAGCACATCGGCGATGGTCAGGCTCATGCCTGGGCGTCAACCAAGGGTGCCCGCACGCGCAGCACGGCGGTGAGCGCGATGTAGGTCAGCGACGCGGCCACGATACCCACCAACGGCGCGACCCAGGGCGAGTTGAACGCCAGCACCGTGCCCACCGCGTAGGCCACCAGCCCTGGCCAGTTGAACGCTGGCAGGCGTGCGTCGGCCAGGCGTGGATAGTGGCCGCGATAGCGGTAGAAGAAGTCCGCCATGATCACCCCGCCAATCGGTGGGATCACCGTGCCCAGCAGAATCAGGTACGGCACCAGCATGTCGTACATGCCCAGCAACGCCAGCAGGGTGCCGATCACCGCACCGGCCAGGGTTACGGTCTTGCGGCGTTTGGTGCGCAGCAGATTGCAGCCGGCCACGGCGAAGTTGTAGATGGTGTTGTCCTGGGTGCTCCAGATATTGAGCAGCAACATGGCCATTGCCGCCATGGCAAAGCCTTGCAGCAGCAACACTTCGACCACGTCCGGTTGCTGATAGACGATGGCGCCGTAGGCACCGATCAGCACCATCAAGCCGTTGCCGATAAAAAAACCGATCAGGCTGGCCAGCACCGCCACCTTGGCCGAGCGCGAAAAGCGTGTCCAGTTGGTGGCCTGGGTCGCACCGCTGACAAAGGTGCCGAACACCAGGGTGATTGCCGTGGACAAGTCCAACTCACCGGTGGGCACCACCGCGAGCAGCCCATCCAGCCCGCCGACCTTTACCGTGGCTACCCACATCGACAGAAACAGCAGGATGCCCATGGCCGGCACCGCGATGTAGGACAGAATCTCCAACCCGCGATAACCAATGTAGGCCGTGGCACAGAACACCAGGCCAAATACCACCATCAACGCCAGCACGCTGCCCTGGCTGAGTTCGAAATACTTGCCCAGCACCACTGCGGCGGTGGCCGTGCCCCAGGCGTACCAGCCGATCTGGGTGAAGCCGAGGATCAAATCGCTGAGCTTGCTGCCCACTTCGCCAAAGCAGAAACGCCCCATCAACACCGAGTTCAGCCCGCTCTTGAACGCGATGTAACCCAGGCCTGCGGCGTAGATGCCCAACAGCAGGTTACCCAGGGCCACGACGCCGAGCATGTCGGTGAAACTGAACGCCACTCCAAGCTTGCCGCCGGCAAACATGGTCGCGGTAAAAAACGTAAAGCCCAACAGCACCATGGCGGTCGACGCCAGGCCTTTGCGCGCATGCATCGGGACTTCGCTAAGGGGGTAATCGTTGCCCGGTTCTTGCTGCGTCATGTGCCTTGCTCCCTGAATGAGTGACGCAGGCCTATTGCACCGTGCGTGCCAAGCCCGCAGCAGTGGCGAGCGCACGATGGGCGCTGTGCACCGTGCACAGTATTTATAGCCAAACAGGTGGCAAATGCCTTGAGGAAAGGTCGCACTGCCCAGTCGGGCACGAAAGCGGTGCAGCAGTGATACAAATTGGATCAGTCGAACAGCGTGTGGGTGGTCTCGCCACGATGGAAGGCGAACGCTGCCTGCAGATCACTTTCGATGGTGCGCCCGCGGGACAGCGGCGGCAGCTCGTCCAGGCGGAAAAAACCCACCTCGGTGGTCTCGAAGCCTGCCATCGGTGCCGACTGATCCACGGGTTCGCACAGGAAATACAGCTTGTAGAAATCCCGTACGTCCGGCCGATACAAGCCCTTGGCCTTGTGCGTGACGCTGTACAACGCCCGGGCCGTCACCGTCAGCCCGGCTTCCTCGCGAATTTCCTTGACGATGTTTTCCGCCGCCGACAAGCCGATATCGGCGTAACCGCCTGGTAACGCCCAGCAGCCATCGGTCAACTCGCGCACCAGCAGAATCCGGTCTCCCTCAATCACCGCGCCGCGCACGTCGATCATCGGCGTCGAGTAACGCTGGGCGAAGTCGCTGACCAACCCGGTGATACGCTCCAGGGGCACATTGCCCAGCTGCGCAAGCATGCTGTGGGCAATCTCGGCAATTTCCTCCAGGCGTTCACGCTCGAAATCATCGGTGCAGAAGTGCAGGCCCGTGGAGGCCAATGCCTGCAAGCGTTTGGCCTGGGCCAGCCAGGTGTTTTCCATACATTCCTCATCGGTGTGCGAAGGGCGGGCAGATCGAAGGGTGCAATACCAGGCATAAAAAAACCACCGCGAGGGTGGCTTTTTCCTACCGGAGGCTTATTCGCCGCGATAGATGCAACCGCTGGTGCAGGTCTCGTGGATACGAATCGCACTGAGCTCAGGCAGCAGGGGTTTCAACTCATTCCAGATCCACTTGGCCAGCACTTCGCTGGTGGGATTTTCCAGGCCGGGGATGTCATTGAGGTAGTTGTGGTCGAGGCGTTCGTAGAGCGGCTTGAAAATCGCCTTGATCTCCGAGAAGTCGCGAATCCAGCCGGTATGGGGATCCAGGTCGCCGCTCAGGTGGATCGCCACCTTGAACGAATGCCCATGCAGGCGCCCGCATTTGTGGCCTTCCGGTACGTGGGGCAGGCGGTGGGCGGATTCGAAAGTAAACTCTTTGAAGATTTCCACGGTATTTTCAGCTCGGTCAGGTATCTGGCAGCCGGCGAGTTTAACAGCTTGATCCCTCGCCGCGCATACCGTCCCTCTGTACACGCCGGTTTGCCGGCGAATAAAGATTGCCTGTGGCGAGCGGGCTTGCCCCGCGTTGGGCCGCGAAGCAACCCCAAGACCAGCAGCCGAAGAGTGCCTGACTCACCGCATTCCTCCTTCCAGGGTCGCTTCGCAACCCAACGCGGGACAAGCCCGCTCGCCACAGTCGCAGTGTTCACACGTAATCGGGTGGTCACCCCCCCAAACCCCTGCCGGATTCCGGCCCGCGCCTACAGGACCTGCAGTCGCTCGCCCAATCCGCCGTTATCCGCCAGCTCCAGAAACTCATCGCCCAGCCTTCGGCTTTCACTCATCGCGGTCTGCCAGTACTGGTTGCGGCTCGCGTCGTCGCCCATGAAGCGCTTGAAGTCGCTGCGGTCCGGCAATTTGCCGTGGGGCAGGCGGGCCAGGTAGTCCCTGGAGGGAGCCAGCAGCAACACATCCTGCAGGCCTTGCTGGTTACTGCGTCGCCACGGCAGGCCCTTGTCGAACCAGCCGGGGATGACCCGGTCGGTGAAGTGTGGGTACAGCACGATGTCATCGCCGTGGTAGGGCAGGTCGAGGTGGTAGTCCAGCAGGCCGCCGTCGCGGTAGGTGCCGGCGCCTGCGCCCGGCAGGTCGCGCACGCCTTGCATCACCATGGGGATCGACCCCGACGCCAGCAGTGCCTGGCGCAGGTTGCCCAGTTCCAGGGGCAGGAAGCGCGAGGGGAAGTCCTTCAGCGGATGCACCGGTGGCGCCTGGCGCGGGTCGTGGATGATCAGCCGTTCGAAGTGCCGCGACAGCCGTGCGCGGCCGCGCAGGTTATCGGCAATCACCGATGACAGCCCCAGCCCGAGCCGCCCGCGATGGTCGTCGGCCAGCAGGCCGTGGCTCTTGACCACCATGATGTTCAGGCGGTAATCCGGGTTGTCCAGCACCCGTGCATCGCGGCCGGCGAGCAAGTCGTCGAGCATGCGCTGGCAGCTCTGGGTGACTTCGGCCATGGTCACGCCTTTGGCAAAACGCTGTTCGTTATACAGGCGGCCCAGGTCCAGCAAGCCTTGCACCGGGTCGGGCAGGCAGGCGCTGGCAAACCGCCAGGAGCCAATCGAGGCCCCGATCAGCGCACGTTCCCGTGGTGCGCGGGGCAGCCAGTCGCCGAACAGCGCCAGGTCCAAGCCCTGGATGCCGAGTGCCTTCGGGCCGCCGGCCGCGCCGGGCAGGATGCCCACCTCGGCAGGCGTGAGGCCTTGTTCACGAATGCGCGCAAAGGCGCGTTTGCCGGCCTTGAGGGTCAAGGCGGGAAACTTGATGTGGATGGCTGTCATACCGGTCTCTGTCCGAGCGAGCGGGGCATTATAGAAAATCTCGTGGAATGTGGGGCAAAGGCCTGGGTGAGAATTGCCATGGTGGCAATTCAGTTTCAGTTAAGTTGCAGGGCGTACGGTGGCCGGCGTAGGAATACATCCTGTAACGGAGACTTATCATGAAGCGCCTTACCGCGCTGGCCGCCGCCGGTATCATCGCCCTCACGGCGACCCAGGCCCGAGCCGTGGACCCCGACAAACCACTGAAAGTGCCGGCCACTGTTACTATTGTCGCTTTCGATCAACTGGAAGCCACGGCCCTGGCCCTGCACCCCGGTTCGACATTGCTGGACACCGACCTGGACGAGGCCTACGGCAAGTACGTGTATGAGGTCGAGTTGGAGGATGCCCACGGCATCGAATGGGACGTTGAATTGGACGCGCTCACCGGGCAGGTCCTCAAGAATCATCAGGATACGTAATGAAGGTAAATTTACGCGTCGGCAGTCGAGTGGCGCTGGTGCTCTTGGCATTCTGCTCCAGCCTGGCGGCCCGCGACCTCAACCAGGATGAAGCCTTGGCGCTGCGCCAGCAGGGGGTGATCCTGCCACTTGAGCAATTGTTGCAGCAGGCCATGGCGCGTTACCCCGGCTCGCGCCTGCTGGAGGCCGAGTTGGAGAAGAAACACGGCCAATATGCCTATGAAGTGGAACTGGTGACCACCGAAGGGGTGGTGCGCGAAATCAAGCTGGACGCACGCACCGGTGTGCTGATCAAAGACGAGGAAGACTGATGCGCCTGCTGCTGGTGGAAGACAACGTACCCTTGGCCGATGAACTGATGGCTGGCCTGCAGCGCCAGGGCTATGCGGTCGATTGGCTGGCCGATGGGCGCGATGCCGTGTATCAGGGCCGCAGCGAGCCCTACGACCTGATCATCCTCGACCTCGGCCTGCCGGGCCTGCCTGGGCTTGAGGTACTGGCCCAATGGCGAGCCGCCGCGTTGGCCGTTCCGGTACTGATTCTCACCGCCCGCGACTCCTGGGCCGAGCGCATCGAAGGGCTCAAGGCCGGCGCCGACGATTACCTGGCCAAACCCTTTCACCCCGAAGAGCTGCACCTGCGCATCCAGGCGCTGTTGCGCCGTTCCCACGGCCAGGCGAACCAACCGACGTTGCAGGCGGCCGGCCTGCATCTGGACGAAGGTCGCCAATGCGTGCTGCGTGATGGCGATGAGATCCAGCTGACCGCCGCCGAATTCCGCCTGTTGCGCTATTTCATGCTGCACCCCGAACAGATCCTGTCGAAAAGCCACCTGGCCGAGCACCTGTACGACGGTGAGACCGAACGCGACTCCAATGTGCTGGAAGTTCACGTCAACCATCTGCGTCGCAAATTGGGCCGCAGCGTGATCGAGACCCGGCGCGGCCAGGGTTACCGGTTTGGCGCCAGCCCTGCATGAGGTCGATCCAGCGGCGCCTGAGCCTGGGGCTGATCAGCGTGATGGTGATCGTCGGCGTGGTGCTGGCCCAGACTAGCCTGTGGTTGTTCGAGGCCGGCTTGCAGCGCTACCTGGAAGCCGGTTTGCGCAACGACGCCGAGAACCTGCTGGTGGCGCTGGTGCGTGGGCCGAACGGCGTGCAGCTGGATGAGCAACGCCTGTCGCCAGCCTATCAACGGCCTTTTTCCGGGCATTACTTCCGCATTGATTTCGCCGACGTCCACTGGCGCTCCCGCTCATTGTGGGACCAGGAACTGCCGCGCCTGCCCGAGGCGGGGCTGAAGGGCAACCTGCAACTCGGCCCGGAAGGCCAGCAACTGCTGGTGCTGCGTGCGGACTACAAGCGGTTTGGCCAATCGATTTCCATCAGCGTGGCCCAGGACTACACCCCGGTGCGCGAAAGCTTCCGGCTGATGCGCCAGATCGGCCTGGTGCTGGGCCTGGCAGCGCTGCTGCTGGTGCTGATCCTGCAACGGGTGACCGTGCGCCGCGCCTTGCGCCCGCTGGAAACCGCGCGCAACCAGATTGCCCAGCTGCAACAGGGGCAACGCTCGCAACTCGATACCCAGGTGCCCCTGGAACTGGAGCCGCTGGTGGCGCAGATCAACCACCTGCTGGCGCACACCGAAGACAGCCTCAAGCGTTCGCGCAATGCCCTGGGCAACCTCGGCCACGCCCTCAAGACGCCCTTGGCGGTGCTGTTGAGCGCGGCATCGAGCGAGACGCTCAAGCAACATCCTGAGCTGAGCAAACTGCTGCGTGATCAGTTGGAGCAGGTACAGCAACGCCTCAACCGCGAACTCAATCGCGCCCGCCTGGCCGGGGAAACCTTGCCCGGCGCGTTGTTCGACTGTGATAAAGAACTGCCCGGCCTGCTTGCCACCCTGACCATGATCCACGGCGAACACCTGGACCTGAGCTACCGCGCCGCGCCCGGCCTGCAACTGCCCTGGGACCGCGAAGATCTATTGGAGCTGCTCGGCAACCTGTTGGATAACGCCTGCAAATGGGCGGATGCCGACGTGCGCCTGAGCGTCACCGAGACTGAGCACCATTACCTGCTGGCGGTGGAAGATGACGGCCCCGGCATTCCTGAAAGCCAGCGAGACCAGGTGTTCAGCCGTGGCGCACGCCTGGACGAACAGATCGATGGCCATGGCCTGGGGCTGGGGATCGTGCGGGACATTGTCGAAGTGTGGGGCGGGGTGTTGCAGTTGCAGGCGTCTGAACTGGGCGGCCTGAAAGTGTTGATCGAACTGCCCTGTGGCAGGGGGCTTGCCGCCGATGGCGGTATTCCAGTCAAAAAACAGATTGGCTGATACACCGCAACCGGGGGCAAATCGACTCGTCGCACCAGCCCTCCCACATTGGATCGCCCTGAATTTTCAGACGCGGAACTGATCCATCAACCCTTGCTGCTGATTCGCCAGGCTGTTCAACGCCTGGCTCACCCGCGCCGATTCGTTGGCCTGCTCGGACAGTGACTCGGTCACATCGCGAATGGTCGCCACGTTGCTGTTGATCTCCTCGGCCACCGCGCTTTGCTCTTCGGCGGCGCTGGCGATCTGCAGGTTCATGTCGCTGATCACCGTTACCGCATCGCCGATCTGGCGCAGGGCGGTCACCGCCTGTCCGACCTGTTCGACGCTGCCCTGGGCCTGGCGGTAGCTGTTGCCCATGGCGCCGACCACGTCGGTGGTGCCGCTTTGCAGGTGCTCGATGACCAGGCGGGTTTCTTCCACCGATTCCTGGGTCCGTCGCGCCAGGTTGCGCACTTCATCGGCCACTACCGCAAAGCCACGCCCGGCTTCACCGGCGCGGGCTGCTTCGATGGCGGCGTTGAGCGCCAACAGGTTGGTCTGCTCGGCAATGCCGCGGATCACTTCCAGCACCGAGCCGATTTTTTCACTGTTGGCCGCCAAACCTTCGACCTGGGACATGGCCGTGCTCATGTCCGCCGCCAACTCCCCGATGTTGCGGGTGGTTTGATCGATCACGGTGAGGCCGTCGCGGGTGGCCTGGTCGGCATCGCGTGCGGCCTGGGCCGCTTGCGCCGCACTGCGGGCCACGTCCTGGGCGGTGGCGCTCATTTCGTGCGAGGCGGTGGCCACCTGGTCGACCTGGCGGTACTGCTGCTCCATGCCGGCGCTGGTTTCAGTGGCAATTGCGGCGGACTGGTCGGCGGTGCCACGGGCGTCCTGCACCGAGCGTTTGACCTCGGCGATGATCGGTTGCAGCTTGTCGAGGAAGCGATTGAACCATCCAGCCAATTGGCCCAGCTCGTCCTGTTTGTCGTAGGCCAGGCGCCGGGTCAGGTCGCCTTCGCCGCTGGCGATGTCTTCGAGCATGTGCGCCACGCCGAGGATCGGCCGGGTCACGCTACGTGCCATCAACCACACCAGGATCAAGCCGACCACGGCGGCCAGCAGGCCCAGGCTCAGCTCCAGCAGGGTGCCCTTGGCATTGTCGGCATCCAGTCGGTTTTTCAGCGCTTCGGCGGGGGCCACCAGGACCTTCTCCGGCACATCCAGCAGCACGCCCCACGGCTTGCCGTCCGGGATCGGTGCGAACGGCGCGAGCACCTTGAGCTGGTGATCGGTGCGCAGGCTGCGGATCTGCGAGCTGCCGGCCAGGGCGCTGATCAACTGTGCGCCGTTGGCAGTGTCGACCTGGTCCAGGCGCTGGCTGAGTTTGCTGGCGTCGGGGCTGTAGCCGGCGAGCAAACCGGTCGGGCTGAGGATGCTGACCTGGGTCTGGCCGTCATACAGCTTGTGGCTGGCCTGCTGGCTCACGGCCTGCAGACTGTTGAGGTTGATGTCCACCGACAGCGAGGCGATGACTTTGCCGTTGGCCATCAACGGGAAGACAATGCTGGTCATCAGCACGTTTTGCCCGTTGATCGTGTAGAAGTACGGTTCGATCACACATGGCTTGAGCGTGGTGCGCGGGCAGGTGAACCAGGCATTGGCCTTTTCGCCGCTGGGGCCGACGCGGGTGTCGGACATGTCGCTTTCCGGCAGTGCCATTGACTCCAGCTTGCCGGGTGTCGGCTGCGACCAGTACAGGGCGAAGCGCCCCTTGTCGTTACTGCCCAACTCTGCCTGGCCGGCGAACAGCTCATCCTTGCCGTCCAGCGCATTGGCTTCGAACACCAGGGACAGACCGAGCAGATCCGGGTTGGCCTGCAACGCGGCCTTGACCTGGCGGGTCAGGTCTTCGCGGGTGTCGAAGGCGTCGAGAAAGCGCTTCTCGGCCTGCTCGCGCAGGAACAGTACCTGGCGGGAAAAACCATGGCCGTACTGATAGGCGTCCATGAACTGGCGACGGATGCCCAGCGCCTGCACCTCACCCTGGGCTTCGATGCGCGCCTGGGCGGCTTCATCCAGCATCTGCATGCTCGAGGCCTTGACCTGCTGCGAGCTCTGCGCCATGCGATACAGCGACAGACCCACCAGCAGGGTCACGATTCCCAGCAGGCACAAGCCAGCGAGCAGGGTGATTTTCCATTGAATGGAGAGCTGCCTGAGCGACATCGGTACATCCTTACCTGAAAACACAGAGAGCCCCTGTATCGGCGGTTTCAGGTTTTTCTTTATTCAAACGATCGATTTAAACCTGAAAGCGGCGCCGTTTTTTGACATGCGCGCCCGCCTGCTGCAAAGTGCGCGCCCTCTAATAAGACCTCCTTCAAGCCTGCACGCCGGTTGCCGCCCAATGGCCGCCCGGGCGCGGGCATGCCTGTTTTTTTATGTTTTTTGCTTGAGGTAACCATGATTAACGCAGTCATTGCCGCGGTCGGTACCATGCTGGTGCTCAGCCTGTCCCGCGTGCATGTGGTCATCGCCATCATCCTCGGCGCCCTGGTGGGCGGCCTGACCGGTGGCCTGGGGATCGAGGCCACGCTCAAGGCCTTCAATGGCGGCTTGGGTGGAGGGGCGACGGTGGCGTTGTCCTACGCCTTGCTCGGCGCTTTCGCCGTGGCGATTGCCAAGTCCGGCCTGGCTCACGCGCTGGCCGACAAGGCCCTGCTGCTGGTGGACCGCCAGGAAGCCAGCGGTGGCAGCCACGTCAAATGGTTGCTGATCGGCCTGCTCTGGGTGGTGGCGATTGCCTCGCAGAACATCCTGCCGATCCACATCGCGTTCATTCCATTGCTGGTGCCGCCGCTGCTGTACGTGCTGACCAAGCTGCAACTGGACCGCCGCCTCATCGCCTGCGTGATGACCTTCGGCCTGATCACGCCGTACATGTTCCTGCCGGTAGGCTTCGGCAATATCTTCCTCAACCAGATCCTGCTGGCCAACGTGGCCAAGAGCGGCGTGGACATCAGCCAGGTCAACGTCACTCACGCCATGAGCCTGCCAGCGCTGGGCATGGTCGTCGGCCTGCTGGTGGCGGTGTTCATCAGCTACCGCAAGAAACGCGTGTACGATCTGGAGAAGATCGAGCGGGTCGAGCAGGTGGCGGTGCAGTACAACCCACTGACCCTGCTGGTAGCCGGACTGGCGATTGCCTCGGCGTTCATCATTCAGCTGTGGCTGGACTCGATGATCATCGGCGCCCTGGCCGGGTTCCTGATCTTCTCGGTGTCGGGCATCGTGCGCTGGCGCGACACCGACGACCTGTTCACCGAAGGCATGAAGATGATGGCGATGATCGGCTTCATCATGATCGCCGCCTCGGGCTTTGCCGAAGTGCTCAAGGCCACCGGCGATGTGCGTTCGCTGGTGGAAACCTCGGCAGCCTTCATCGGCCATAGCCGTGGGGTAGGGGCGTTGTTGATGCTGCTGGTGGGGCTGTTGGTGACCATGGGCATCGGCTCGTCGTTTTCCACCGTGCCGATCCTCGCGGCGATCTTTGTGCCGCTGTGCGTGCAACTGGGCTTCAGCCCCATGGCCATCGTGTGCATCGTCGGCACGGCCGGCGCCTTGGGTGATGCCGGATCGCCGGCCTCGGACTCGACCCTGGGGCCCACCTCCGGCCTGAACATCGACGGCCAGCATCACCACATCTGGGACACCGTGGTGCCAACCTTTCTGCACTACAACCTCCCGTTGCTGGCATTCGGCTGGCTGGCTGCCATGACCCTCTGACCGCAGCGGGCTTACTACAGAAACTTCCTACGCGGCCGTTAACCTCTCAAGTCGCCACTAATAAGAGAGAAAACCCATGCGTCTGAGCCTCAAGGCCAAAGTCCTGTCCCTCGCCGTAGTGCCGGTGCTGTTGTTTGCCGTGGTCATCAGCCTGACCACCGTATGGATCCTGCAGGGTCAGGCGCGCAATGAGGTGGAAGAGACCCGCCAGCGCCTGCTCAACGACGCCAAGGCCACCCTGCAAAGCTACGTCGAAGTGGCCATGACCACCATCAAGCCGCTCTACGACGCGGCAGCCCCCGGTGATACCGCGGCGCGCGCCGAGGTGGTCAAGCTGCTGTCCAACACCAGTTACGGCAAGGACGGCTACTTCTTCGGCTATGACTCCGAGACCATCCGCCTGTTCAAGGGCAACAGCCCCGACGGCGTGGGCAAGAGCTTCAAGGACAACCGCGACCCCAACGGGGTGTACGTCAACCGCGACCTGGTCAAGGTGGGCAAGGACGGCACCCATTACCTGCAATACAGCTCGACCCAACCGGGCCAGACCGAACTGGTGCCCAAGATGGGCTACACCGAATACCTGCCCAAGTGGGACATGGTCATCGGTACCTCGGTGAACCTGGACGGCATCGAAGCCCGGGTGGCGGTGGTCGAGGCCAAGGTCGAGAAACGCATGGAAGGCGTGCTGCTGAGCATCCTCGGCGTGGCCGTGGTGGTGCTGCTGGTGATCGCCGCCGTGGGCATGCTGCTGGCCAATACCATCCTGCGTCCGCTGCACCTGATGAAAGCCAACCTCGACGATATCGCGGCCGGTGAAGGCGACCTGACCCGCCGCCTGGCCATCACCAGCCAGGACGAGCTGGGCGATCTTGCGGGCGCGTTCAACCGGTTTGTCGACAAGATCCACGGCCTGGTGCGCCAGATCACCGAGATGACAGGCCAACTCACCGGCCTGGTCAGCCAGGTGTCCGAACAGGCCCAGCGCTCCGAACAGGCCATGGAGCGCCAGCGCCATGAGACCGACCAGGTTGCCACGGCGATCAACCAGATGTCCTCGGCCGCCCAGGAAGTGGCGCGCAGTGCCCAGGGCGCGTCGGTCGCGGCCCAGCAGACCGACGCCGAAGGCCAGGCCGCCAAGCGCGTGGTGGATGGCAGCATCGCGCAGATCCATGCGCTGGTGAACGACATCCGCAGCAGCGGCGTGTCCCTCGACAGCCTGCAGCAGGACGTGGCCTCCATCGTCAGTGTGCTCAGCGTGATCCGCTCCATCGCCGAACAGACCAACCTGCTTGCGCTCAACGCCGCGATTGAAGCCGCGCGGGCCGGGGAGGCCGGGCGTGGGTTTGCGGTGGTGGCCGACGAAGTGCGCGCCCTGGCCAGCCGTACCCAGACCAGCACCCAGGAAATCCAGGGCATGATCGACCGCCTGCAAAAAGGCACCGAAGCCGCAGTGGACGCCATGCGCCGCTCCAGCGACGCTGGCGACGGCACCTCGGCCCAGGCCAACCAAGCCGGCGCGTCCCTGGACACCATGGCGCAGTTGATCGGCACCATCAATTCGATGAACGCCCAGATCGCCAGCGCCGCCGAAGAGCAGACTGCCGTCGCCGAAGAGATCAACCGCAGCGTGCATCAGATTGCCGTGGCGGTGGACAGCGTGGCCGACGAGACCCAGCTGGGCGCCCAGACCTCCCGCAGCCTCGCGGACCTGGGCCAGCGCCTGGGGCAGCTGGTCGGCCAGTTCAGGATCTAGCGCTGAGGGGCTGGGCGGCGATGCGCTAGAGGTCGCGCATCAGCAAGCCGAAGCGCAGGTCCATCGCCGCCGGAAGTGGCAGGTACACCGTGTGCCCATCTCCCGGCGCGACCTCGATGGCGTCGCCGTTGGCGTTGTGCAGGGTGGCCAGGTCGAAGTGGAAGTTGCCGGCGGGGGTCATCAATTCCAGGTGATTGCCCACGGCGAAGCGGTTCTTCACCTTGACCTCGGCCAGTTCGCCCCGGCGCTCGCCGGTCAGTTCGCCAACGAACTGCTGGCGCTCCGACACCGAGCTGCCGTTCTGGTAGTTCTGGTACTCATCGTGCACATGCCGGCGCAGGAACCCTTCGGTGTAGCCACGCTGGGCCAGGGATTCGAGGTTGGTCATCAGGCTGCGGTCGAAGACACGACCGGCCACCGCATCGTCGATGGCCTGGCGATACACCTGGGTGGTGCGCGCGCAATAGAAGTGCGACTTGGTGCGGCCCTCGATCTTCAGCGAGTGCACGCCCATGTGGGTCAGGCGCTCCACGTGCTGCACCGCGCGCAGGTCCTTGGCGTTCATGATGTAGGTGCCGTGTTCGTCTTCGAAGGCCGGCATCTGTTCATCGGGGCGGTTGGCTTCCTGCAACAGAAACACCTGGTCGGTCGGTGCGCCAATGCCCAGGGTCGGCTCGCAGTGCTGGACGATATCGCCGGTGGCGTTTTCCACCGCCGGGGTCGCCTGGTATTTCCAGCGACACGCATTGGTGCAGGTGCCCTGGTTGGCATCACGCTTGTTCATGTAGCCCGAGAGCAGGCAGCGCCCGGAATAGGCCATGCACAGGGCGCCGTGCACAAACACTTCCAGCTCCGTGGCCGGCACCTGTTGGCGGATTTCATCGATTTCTTCCAGGGACAACTCCCGCGACAGGATCACCCGGCAGATCCCTTGCTGCTGCCAGAACTCGACGCTGGCCCAGTTCACCGTATTGGCCTGTACCGACAGGTGGATGGGCATCTGCGGGAAGTGCCGGCGCACCAGCATGATCAGCCCGGGATCAGACATGATCAACGCGTCCGGGCCCATGGCGATCACCGGGGCGAGGTCCTTGAGGAAGGTCTTCAACTTGGCGTTGTGCGGCGCAATGTTCACCACCACGTAGAAACGCTTGCCCAGGGCATGGGCTTCCTGGATGCCGAGGGCCAGGTTGGCGTGGTCGAACTCGTTGTTGCGTACCCGCAGGCTGTAGCGCGGTTGGCCGGCATACACCGCATCGGCGCCATAGGCGAAGGCGTAGCGCATGTTTTTCAGGGTGCCGGCAGGGGCGAGCAGTTCGGGGGCGAGGATGGGAGGCATGGGCACGGGTCGCAAAAGGTCGCGAAGGTAGCCGAGCGGCGAGGGCGGTTCATTGATCCAGATCGTGCTTTGCGCATTTTTGTATCGCTGTGTATCGACGGGGGCTGTGGATACGTATCGATTTATCCGCACGGTTTTCCGACACAGGCGCGATACCTCATCCGGTCTTAATGGGCTTCCCGTATCCATAAGGTGATCACCATGCTCTTCGTCGCATTCCTGGGCGGCATCCTGACCGTCCTCAGCCCTTGCATCCTGCCGGTGGTGCCGTTTCTGTTCGCCGGTGTCGACCGCAGTCGTCGTTCGATCCTGTTGACCCTCGGCGGCATGGTGCTGACCTTCGCGCTGGTTTCCAGCCTGGCGGTGGTCAGCTCGGAGTGGGTGATACAGGCCAATAACACCGGCCGCCATGTGGCGCTGATCGTCATGGGGCTGTTTGCGCTGTCGCTGATCTCGGCGCGGTTCGGTGGCTGGCTGGCGCGGCCGTTCGTGTTGTTGGGCAACCGTATCGATCCTGACAGCCGTGCGCTGTCCGGTCCGCTCAAGTCGCTCATGATCGGTGTCGCCACAGGCCTGCTGTGGGCACCGTGCGCCGGGCCGATCCTGGGTGTGATCCTGACCGGTGCGATGCTGCAAGGCGCCAATGCGCAGACCAGTCTGTTGCTGCTGGCCTACGGGCTGGGTAGTGCGCTGTCCCTGGGCACCCTGATCGTTGCCGGGCGCGGCCTGGTCAATCGACTCAAGGCCTCCATTCCGCTGACCGGTTGGCTGCGCCGTGGGGCAGGGGTAGCGGTACTGGCCGCGGCCGTGGTGATTTCTACCGGTGCTGACAAGACCCTGCTCGCCGGCACCTCGTCCGAAGGCGTCAGCCGCCTGGAAAAAGGGCTGCTGGAAAACGTGCCCAAGGTGGTGGATTACGTGGTGAGCAAGGTCAAGGCCGACCCGCAGGACAATGCACGGGGCGCCATGCCGTCGCTGGGCGGCGCGGTCGAGTGGCTCAATTCACCTGAACTGACCCGCGAATCCTTGAAAGGCAAGGTGGTGCTGGTGGATTTCTGGACCTACGACTGCATCAACTGCCAGCACACCCTGCCGTACGTGAAGGCCTGGGCGAAAAAGTACGCGCAGGACGGCCTGGTAGTGATCGGCGTGCATACCCCGGAATACGGCTACGAGCGCATCATCGGCAACGTCAAGGAGCAGGTGCGCAAGTTGGGTATTACGTACCCGGTGGCGATCGACAACAACTACGCGATCTGGCGCCGCTTCGATAACCAGTACTGGCCCGCCCATTACCTGATCGACGCCAACGGGCAGGTGCGCGACACGCATTTTGGTGAAGGCCGGTACGAGGCCCAGGAGCAGATGATCCAGACGTTGTTGAATGAGGCCAAGGCCACGCAGTGATAGGGTCTACGCTTGTTCGATAACCAACGGCACTCCCAGGAATCGCTGCGGACTAAGCAACAGGGCCTATACCGGCCCTGTGCTTTTCTGACATGGACCGGACATGAATCAAACCAACCTGCAATTCAAGACCCTGCTGTTGTTGCTGGGCCTGGTGACCGTCGCGTTTATCTGGATATTGCTGCCGTTCTACGGCGCCGTGTTCTGGGCGGTGATCCTCGGCATCATCTTTGCCCCGATGCAGCGCCGCCTGCAGCAGCGCTTTGGCTGGAACCGCAATTTCACTTCCCTGGCGACCTTGAGCGCCTGCCTGGTCATCGCGATCCTGCCGGTGATCATCACCAGTGCCTTGCTGGTGCAAGAGGGCGCGACGCTCTACAAGAATGTCGAGAGCGGCAAGCTGGATGTGGCGGGGTACATCGAGCAATTCAAGAACGTGCTGCCGCCGTATTTCCAGCACCTGTTGGACCGTTTCGGCATGGGCAACCTGGAGGGCTTGCGCGAGAAAATCGTCAAGAGCGCGATGCAGGGCAGCCAGTTCTTTGCGACCCAGGCGTTCAGCTTCGGCCAGGGCACGTTTGATTTCCTGGTGAGCTTTTTCATCATGCTGTACTTGCTGTTCTTCCTGCTGCGCGACGGCCCGGAGCTGGTGCGCAAGGTGCGTACGGCGGTGCCGCTGGCCGAGCCGCAGAAGCGGCGGTTGCAGCTCAAGTTCAACCGGGTGGTGCGCGCCACGGTCAAGGGCAATGTGCTGGTGGCGGTAACCCAGGGTGCGCTGGGCGGGCTGATTTTCTGGTTCCTGGACATTCCCAGTGCGTTGCTCTGGGCGGTGCTGATGGCGTTTCTGTCGTTGCTGCCGGCCGTGGGCGCCGGGATTGTGTGGGGCCCGGTGGCCGTTTACTTCCTGCTGAGCGGTGCGATCTGGCAGGGCGTGGTGCTGGGGCTGTTCGGCGTGTTTGTGATCGGCTTGGTGGACAATGTGCTGCGCCCGATCCTGGTGGGCAAGGACACCAAGATGCCGGACTACCTGATCCTGATCTCGACCCTGGGCGGTCTGTCGGTGTTTGGCCTCAATGGTTTTGTGATCGGGCCGCTGGTGGCGGCGCTGTTCATGTCCAGCTGGGCGTTGTTTGTGGAGAGCAAGCCGCGAGTCAAACTGCCATTGCCCTGACCTCAGGCGTGGAGCCTGAAGTTCGATACGTGTTGCAGTTGTTTTTCGGCATCCGACAGGGATGTCAGTGGGCCGCTGATGGCTTCACCATCGCGTACCAGGTACCAGCAGGCGAGAAGACCCGACTTGCGAAGCGGGGCGGGGACGGCGCTGCCGATGACGGACATGATTTGTACAGTGGGCATAAAGACCTCCAATCGCTATGGGGGTCACTTTACGGGGCGGGCTGGCGCAGGAAAAATCACCCGTCTCGATAGTCGACATCGACGCGAGGCGTCAGTCCACGACCTGATCGAGCATGTTCACCACTTCCTGCTCACTGAGCAGCCCCTTGCGCACCAGGTTTTCCGCGAGCAACGCGAGGAACTTGGCGCTGCGGTGGCCTTCCAGGTGCTTGAGTTCCGTGAGGGCGCTGTAGACCTTGCTCGACGTACAGAGGCCGGCGGCGCGGTGCGGGTTTTGCGTGGGCATGGTCAGTCGTCCTTGTTGTTATGGGTGGACAGTCTCGATAGTGGGAGTGTTTCGTGACACAAACATGACAGCGCAAGGCCTGTTCGGGCAAGTAGACATTGGTGTTGATGATGTGCGATTGCGCGCAGGGCATTGTCCTCAGAGCGACCTTGACGCCCTGAATCCGGACTTTCCAGGCAAAAAAAGGCCCCGCAATCACGCGAGGCCTGTTTCCGACGATGCGGTTACCAGCCGCGACCGTAGTAACCGTGGGGAGGGCCGTAGTAGCCGCGTGGTGGCCCGTAATAGCCACGCGGTGGGCCGTAATAGACCGGCGCCGGGCGATAGTAAACCTGTTGCTGCACATACACCGGCGGTGGCGGTGCGTAATAAACCGGCGGCGGAGCGGCATATACCGGCTGCGGTTGCACATACACCGGCTGCTGCACATAGACCTCACGCGGCTGGCTGGCAACCACGGAGCCAACGACTGCAGCGCCGACTAAAGCACCCAATACAGCCGGGCCACCCCAACCACCACCGTGGGCGGAGGCTTGGCCTGCCATCGCGAGTGCGCCAACCAGCAAGGCGATCTTGGGGATTGTACGAATCATGGTCATTCCTCGGTTAGCCCCAGCGCTTGTGGTCTGCAATCAATAGACTCAAGTAATGTCGCGGGGATACTTTTAAGACAACGTATTTCTGAAAAACAGCACAGCCGCTAGGTAAAGGTTGTGTAAGGTCTGTACCGATTTGCTTACTCAAAGGAGTTACCCATGCAGATGCACCCAAACAAGGACACCCAACTGTGCATGTCGCTGTCGGCACGCCCCGGGAATTTCGGCCTGCGTTTTCATAACCATCTGTACGAACAGCTGGGCCTGAACTTCTACTATAAAGCCTTCAGCAGCCGGGATTTGCCCGGCGCGATCGGTGGTATCCGGGCGCTGGGGGTACGCGGTTGCGGGGTTTCCATGCCGTTCAAGGAAGCCGCCATTGCCTTGGTGGACGAGCTCGACGATTCGGTTCAAGCCATCGACTCCCTGAACACCATCGTCAACACCGATGGGCACCTCAAGGCCTACAACACCGACTACATCGCCATCGAACAGTTACTCAAGAAGCACGCGGTGCCAAAGGACTCGACCTTCGCACTGCGTGGCAGCGGCGGCATGGCCAAGGCCGTGGCCAGTGCCTTGCGCGATGGTGGCTACGCCAAGGGCGTGATCGTGGCGCGCAACGAGACTGCGGGCCGGGCGCTGGCGCAGAACCTGGGGTACGAATGGCAGGCCGAGTTGGGAGAACTGCGCCCGCAGATGCTGATCAACGTGACGCCCATCGGCATGGCGGGAGGGCCTGAGGCAGATGCGTTGGCCTTCGATGCCGAAGCGGTGGATGTTGCCGAGACGATCTTCGATGTGGTGGCGATCCCCGCTGAAACGCCGTTGATCGTGCGTGGACGTGCCAAGGGTAAACGCGTGATTACCGGGCTTGAAGTGATTGCGATCCAGGCGCTTGAGCAGTTTGTGCTCTATACCGGGGTGCGACCGACGCCGGAGCAGTTCGCCAAAGCCGTGGCGTTCGCCCGAACCTGAAGAACCCTGAATATCATATGTGGGAGGGGGCTTGCCCCCGATAGCGGTAGCTCAACAATGAAATTATTGACTGGCACACCGTCATCGGGGGCAAGCCCCCTCCCACATTTTTTCCGCGTTACAGCGGTTCCAATTTGGCCAGCCGTTCTTCCAACAGTGCAATCCGCGCTTCGAGTTCTTCGATGCGTTCGACAGACACGCCACTGGCAACCCCACGCTCCACCGGATTGCCCCGCGCCGCGATGATCGCCTCGATTTCCGCCGGATCACCCAGGGCGTGGGTATAACGATCTTCGCGCTGGCCGGCCTGGCGCGGCACCAGCAACGCCAGTCCCCGCGCAATCAGGCGTTCCAGCTGGTGCACGACCTGCTCGGCATCTTCGAAATCGTGCATGCGCCCGCTGCGGGTCAGCAACTCATTGACGGTCTGCGGCCCGCGTAGAAACAGCAGCCCGGTCAGGATCACCTGGGCCGGCACCAGTTCCAGCGCCTTGTCCACGCGGTGTTCCCAGCGGTCGGCGCGGCTGCCCATCACCAGGCGGGTGAAACCCTGGCCTTCGAGTGCGCGCAGGCTCTGGCCGACCTGGCCCGGGCTCAGGTTCATGACCGGCTCGCGGCTGGTCTTCTGGTTGCAGGCCAGCACCAGGGCGTTGAGGGTCAAGGGGTAGGTTTCCGGGTTGGTCGCCTGTTTTTCGATGAGGCAGCCCAGGATGCGGATTTCCGTGCTGTTCAGGCGCGGCTCAGGGGTGTCGGTGTCGTGCTCGGCGGTCATCGCGCGTTCCCTATGCAGTGGAGGCCCTTAGCGTAATCCTGAAAAATTAAAAGACAAGCGCCTGGCATGTCTATAATCGCCGCTGGTTCAAACCGTGCCATAACCATGAGACTGCCATGACTATTTCCCTGTACGCCGCCTCCATCCCGGTCTTCAAGCAAATGCTCACCGCCCTGAGCGGTGTGTTGACCAAGGCCGAAGCCCACGCCACCGCCAAGAACATCGAGCCGAATGCCTTGCTGCAAGCGCGCCTGTTCCCGGACATGTTCCAACTGGTGCGCCAGGTGCAGATCGCCGTCGACTTCGCCAAGGGGGTTTCCGCGCGCCTTGCCGAGATCGAAGTGCCTAAGTACGAAGACAGCGAAGTGACCTTCGCCGACCTGCAAGCGCTGATCGCCAAGGTTTTGGCCTTTGTCGACACCATCACCCCGGAGCAGATCGACGGCAAGGAAGGCATCGAGATCGTCACTCGCCCTGGCACGCCGAAAGAGAAGCGCTTCAGCGGCCAGTCCTACCTGCTGACCTACGGCCTGCCGCAGTTCTTCTTCCACGTCACCACCGCTTACGCGCTGCTGCGCCATAACGGCGTGGAAGTGGGCAAGCGCGATTACATGGGCGCTTTCTAAGCACGCATAAAAAAACCGGGACGATTCCTAAAGGAACCGTCCCGGTTTTTTTGTGCGCGACTGTTAAGCCGGCTGTTCTTCCTTGCCCAGGCAAGCGGCGGCGGTGAACAGCACATCGGTGGACGAATTGAGCGCGGTTTCCGCCGAATCCTGCAACACACCGATGATGAAACCGACGGCCACCACCTGCATCGCAATCTCACTGGGAATGCCGAACAGGCTGCACGCCAGCGGAATCAGCAACAACGAACCGCCGGCCACGCCGGAAGCGCCGCACGCACAGATGGCCGCGACCACGCTGAGCAGTACCGCAGTGGGCAGGTCGACGGCAATGCCCAGGGTGTGCACGGCGGCCAGGGTCAGCACGGTGATGGTGATCGCCGCGCCGGCCATGTTGATGGTGGCACCGAGCGGGATCGACACCGAGTAGGTGTCTTCATGCAGGCCCAGGCGTTTGCTCAATGCGAGGTTCACCGGGATATTTGCTGCCGAACTGCGGGTGAAGAATGCGGTGATGCCGCTTTCGCGCAGGCACATCAGCACCAGCGGGTAGGGGTTGCGGCGCAGTTTCCAGAACACGATGGCCGGGTTGATCACCAGCGCCACGAACAGCATGCAGCCGATCAGCACCACCAGCAGGTGGGCGTAGCCGAGCAGGGCGCCGAAGCCGGAAGTGGCCAGGGTCGAGGCAACCAGGCCGAAAATGCCCAGCGGCGCAAAGCGGATCACCACGCGCACGATCAGGGTCACGCCGTTGGACAGGTCTTCCAGCACCGCCCGCGTGGTCGGCGCCGCGTGGCGAATGGCAATGCCCATGCCGATGGCCCACGCCAGGATGCCGATGAAGTTGGCATTCATCAGCGCGCTGATCGGGTTGTCCACCACGCTCAGCAACAGGCTCTGCAACACTTCGCCGATGCCGCCGGGCGCGGTCACCGCTGCGTCATGGGTCGCCAGCACCAGCGAAGAGGGGAACCACATGCTCGCAACTACCGCCACCACCGCGGCGGCAAAGGTGCCCAGCAGGTACAGGAACAGAATCGGCTTGATATGGGTTTCCTGGCCATGTTTATGGTTGGCGATGGATGCCATCACCAGCACAAACACCAGGATCGGTGCGACGGCCTTGAGTGCCGCGACGAATACCTTGCCGATGAACCCGGTTGCCTTGGCCGCCTCGGGCAACAGCAAGGCCAACAGGATGCCGGCGATCAGGCCGATGACGATTTGCGTGACCAGGCTGACGCGGGCCAGTCGTTGCAGGAGAGAGGGGGCAGCAGTCATAAACACTTGTCTCTGGTTTTTTTTAGGGCGCAGCTACTGACTCGGAAAGGGCTGTAGGACGCGGATCGCGAAGTCTAGCATGCTGTGGGAAAAGTCCATGGCGGTGCGGCATTGCGTCAACCGCTTGCCCAGGCCTTGGCCAAATCCGGACATACTCTGTTAAGATTCTGTCCTCTCATCTTTCCTCTCTGTCAGCGGGCCCTTCGGGCTGTCGTTGATGTCGTCGTTTCTGGAGTTTTCATGTTGTTTCCCATCCTGCTGCTGTCGGCCGCCGGCTTTACCGTGCTGACCACAGAGTTCGTGATCGTCGGCCTGTTGCCGTCCATCGCCCGCGACTTGAACGTCACTGTGTCCCAGGCCGGGCTGCTGGTGACCTTGTTCGCATTTACCGTGGCGGCGTTTGGTCCGTTTCTGACGGCGTACTGCGCACGTTTCCCACGCAAGCGCCTGTTTATCAGCATCCTGATCCTGTTCGGTGTGGCCAATACCGTGGCGGCCCTGGCACCGAATATCTGGGTGATGGCGCTGGCACGGTTGATCCCGGCGCTGGGTTTGCCAGTGTTCTGGGCCCTGGCCAGTGAAACCGCCGTGGACATCGTCGGCCCTGAGTTCGCTGGCCGAGCGATTGAAAAAATCGGCTTCGGTATTGTCTGTGCCACGGTGTTCGGCATTCCGGTGGGCACGCTGATTTCGGATATGTTCGGCTGGCGCAGCGCGTTTGCCATCCTCGCGGTGATCGCGCTGGCCAAGGCTTTGCTGCTGTTTATCTACCTGCCGGTGACCCAACCGAAGAACGATGAAGTGACGTTGCGCTCGCAGTTCAAGATCCTGCGCAACCCGCTGATGCAGGGGCATATCCTGCTGTCGATCCTGGTGTTCAGCGGCATGTTCACCGCCTACACCTACCTGGCGGACATCCTCGAGCGCCTGGCCGGGTTCGACGGTACGCTGGTGGGCTGGTGCCTGATGGGCTTCGGTGCGGTCGGTCTGATTGGCAATTCGCTGGGCGGGCGTGCGGTGGATCGTCACCCGTTGATCGCCTCCATGGTGTTTTGCGGCTTCATGATCGCAGGCATGGTGGCGCTGGTCCCGGCGATTCATTCGACCATCGGCCTGGCGGCGGCGATGGCCGTGTGGGGCGTGACCCAGGCGGCGATGTTCCTGGTCAGCCATGTGCGCCTGATGAAGGCTGCGCCCCATGCGCCGGCGTTTGCCGCGTCGCTGAACATCGCCGGGGCCAACCTGGGCATCGGCCTGGGCGCCATGGTAGGCGGGCACGTGATCGATACCCTCGGCCTGGGCAGCCTGGGCTTTGCGGCGTCCGGGTTTATCCTGGTGTCGATCCTGCTGGCGTTGTGGCTGATGACCGCCAGGCACCCGCTCGACTCCGGCGCCTGAGCCGTCAGGGCAGGGTGGTGAACAGCTCCCGCCGGGCGCCTTCGGTAATCGCCACGATGCCGGGGTGCTTGACCTTGCGCTCCACCGAGATCGCGTAGAAAGACTCGGTCACGGCCACGGTCTGGCCAATCAGCGCCACGCCGTACTGGCGCACCACCTCGTCGGCAATCACGCTGGGGGCGATAAAGATCCCGCTGCCGGATTGGCCGAATGCCTGCATCAAGGCGCTGTCGTCGAACTCGCCGATGATCTTCGGTTGAATCTGTTGTTCGGCAAACCAGCGCTGCAAACGGCTGCGTACCACGGTTTCCGCGCCCGGAATCAACAGCGGCGCGCCGTGCAGGCACTGTGGGAAATCCCCCCGGTGTTCGTCAGCCAACGCCTGGGTGGCGAAAAAACTGATGCCGCATTCGCCCAACTTCTGGCTGTAGCCTTTGATGTCCAGGTGCGTGGGCATGGGGCTGTCGGAAATCACCAGGTCAAGGCGCTGGATCGCCAGGTCGGCGAGCAGGCGTTCGAGTTTGTCCTCACGGCAGGTGATGCGGATCGGCTCGCTCAACTCCATGGTCGGTGCGATCAGCCGGTAGACGATGGACTTGGGCACCACGTCCGCCACGCCGACGCGGAACAGGATCTGCTGTTCGTCGGGCTGCGCGCGCAGCATGGCTTCCAGTTCATTACCGGTCTGGAACATCTGCTCGGCATAGGGCAGGGCCTGGCGCCCGGCTTCGGTCAGTTCCAGTTGGCGGCCGACCCGCTGAAACAGCGCGATACCGAAGGTTTGCTCGAGCAGGCTGATCTGCCCGCTGATGGTCTGGGGCGTGAGGTTCAACTGCTCGCACGCACGCACGATGCTGCCGGTCTTTGCCACCACCCAGAAGTAGTGCAGTTGTCGGTAATTGAGCATGGCAGCCTTCACTTCGTAAAAAACGAAGTATACGCGAGAAAAAAACGAATTTTCCTGAACTGTTTGCCTGCATAGAATGCGTCGCTATCGCGGGGCCACTATTTGGACCCAAGGGTTCTAACGAGGAAGACATCATGAAACTCAATTCCCTGGGCGCGGCATCCTTGCTTGCGCTTTCATTGGTAGTGATCAGCGGTTGCGATCAGGTCGAAAAAAGCGCGCAGCAGGTACTGGGCAAGGCCACCGAATCGGCCAAGCAAGCCATCGATGACACCCACAAGGCTGCCGAACAGGCATTGAGTGAAGCGACCAACGGCCTGATCAACCCGCAGAAAAAGGATGATCAGGAAGAGAACGAAACCGAATCGAACAGTAAAGAAGCCTAATTTCCGCTCAACGTCAGGACTGACCTATGGATTACCTTTTACAACTGGCCGCCAGCCCCACCGCCTGGATTGCCCTGGCAACCCTGATCGTGATGGAGATCGTGCTGGGCATCGATAACCTGATCTTCATCTCGATCCTCACCAACAAGTTGCCGGAGAAGCATCGGGCCAAGGCGCGACGCATCGGTATCAGCATGGCGTTGGTGTTGCGGTTGGGCCTGCTCAGCACCATCGCGTTCATCGTGCAGCTGACGGCGCCGGTGTTCGAAGTGTTCGGCCAGGCGTTCTCGTGGAAGGACATGATCCTGATCGCCGGTGGCCTGTTCCTGGTGTGGAAGGCCACCACCGAAATCCATCACAGCATGGACCCGGAGCCCGAAGAGAAGGAAACCAATGCTGGCAACGTTGTGGCTATCGGTTTTGCCGCGGCCATCGGGCAGATCCTGTTGCTCGACCTGGTGTTCTCCATCGACAGCATCATCACCGCCGTGGGCATGACCGAGCACTTGCCGATCATGATCATTGCCGTGGTGACCTCGGTGATCGTGATGCTGGTGGCGGCCGAACCGCTGGCCAAGTTCATCAACGACAACCCGACCGTGGTGATGCTGGCCCTGGGCTTCCTGATCATGATTGGCATGACCCTGATCGCCGAAGGCTTCGGCGCCCATGTACCGAAAGGCTACGTGTATGCGGCCATGGCGTTCTCGGCGGCCATCGAATGCTTGAACATTGCCCGGCGTAACCGCCACCAGCGTTTGCTCGCTGCCCGCCGGTAACCGCTGAAACCAAACGGCCGGCTGCGCTCAGATGAGCCCAGCCGGCTTTTTGCTGTCTGTTAGAATTCGCGCACTTGATAGCGTGAGGTCCTACATGAACGAGCCGATTCGTCTTACCCAGTACAGCCACGGCGCGGGGTGTGGCTGCAAGATATCGCCCCAGGTGCTGGAAGTGATCCTTGCCGGCAGCGGCGCACAGAACCTCGACCCCAAGCTGTGGGTGGGCAACGCTTCGCGTGACGATGCGGCGGTGTACGCCATCGACGACGAGCGCGGCGTGGTCTCCACCACCGACTTTTTCATGCCGATTGTCGATGATCCCTTCGATTTCGGCCGGATTGCTGCCACCAATGCCATCAGTGATATCTACGCCATGGGTGGCGATCCGCTGATGGCCATCGCCATTCTGGGCTGGCCGGTGAACGTACTGGCGCCGGAGATTGCCCGCGAAGTGATCCGCGGCGGCCGCTCGGTGTGCGACGCAGCCGGGATTCCTCTGGCGGGCGGGCATTCCATCGACGCCCCGGAGCCGATCTTCGGCCTGGCCGTGACCGGCATCGTGCAAAAGCGCCATATGAAGCGCAACGACACAGCCACCGCCGGTTGCCGGTTGTATCTCACCAAGCCCATCGGCATCGGCATCCTCACCACCGCCGAGAAGAAGGGCAAATTGCGCGAGGCGGATATCGGCCTGGCCCGGGACTGGATGTGCACCCTGAACAAGCCCGGCAGCCGTTTCGGCAAGTTGGCGGGGGTGACCGCAATGACCGATGTCACCGGTTTCGGCTTGTTGGGCCACCTGGTGGAAATGGCTGACGGCAGCGGCCTGACGGCGCGCATCGAGTACAACAAGGTCCCACGCCTGGCCGGGATCGAGGACTACCTGGACCAGGGGTGCATGCCCGGCGGCACCTTGCGCAACTTCGACAGCTATTCGAGCAAGCTCGGACGCCTGCAGGAACTGCACAAGCGCGTGCTGTGCGACCCGCAGACCAGCGGCGGCCTGTTGATCGCCGTCACGCCCGAGGGCGACGCCGAATTCCACCGCATGGCGGCTGAACTGGGCCTGGTCCTGGAACCTATCGGCGAGCTGCTCGAGCGACAGACCCACGCGGTTGAGGTGATTTGATGGCAACCGATATCACCGACTACCGCGATATTTTCCTCAATGATCGGCCAATGATGGATACCCGCGCGCCGATCGAGTTCACCAAGGGCGCGTTCCCGGGGGTGATCAACCTGCCGCTGATGACCGACGACGAACGCCAGCGCGTCGGCACCTGCTACAAGCAGCAGGGCCAGCAGGCCGCCATCGTGCTCGGGCATGAGCTGGTGTCCGGCGCTATCAAGGCCGAGCGTATCGAGCAATGGGCGCGGTTCGCCCAGGCCAACCCCGAGGGTTACCTGTACTGTTTCCGTGGCGGGCTGCGTTCGCAGATCGTGCAGCAATGGCTCAAGACCGAAGCCGGCATCGCGTATCCCCGTGTCGGTGGCGGCTACAAGGCCATGCGCACCTTTTTGCTGGAGACCGTCGAGCACGCCGCCACGCAGTGTGACTTCGTGCTGCTGGGCGGTATGACTGGCACCGGCAAGACCGAGGTGCTCGGCCAGTTGCGCAATGCCCTGGACCTGGAAGGTCATGCCAACCATCGCGGCTCCAGCTTCGGCAAACGCGCCACGGCGCAGCCGTCCAACATCGACTTCGAAAACCGCCTGGCCGTGGACCTGCTGAAAAAGCGTGCCGCGGGTATCGAGCAGTTCGTGGTCGAGGATGAGAGCCGCATGATCGGCAGCTGCGCGCTGCCGCTGGCGTTGCACAAGGGCATGCAGACGTTCCCGATGGTGTGGCTGCAGGACAGCGTAGAAGGGCGGGTCGAGCGCATCCTGCGCGACTATGTGGTGGACCTGTGCGCCGAATTTATCGAGGTGTTTGGCGACACCGGCCAGGCGCTGTTTGCCGAGCGCCTGACCCAGAGCCTGGGCAATATCCATAAACGCCTGGGCGGCGAACGCTTCCAGCGGTTGCAGGCGATCTTGCAGGCGGCCCTGGCGGAGCAGGCGCGCAGCGGTGATGTGGACCTGCATCGCGCCTGGATCGAAGGGCTTCTGCGTGAGTATTACGACCCGATGTACGCCTTTCAGCGTGAAAGCAAAGGCGCACGGATCGAGTTCGCAGGGGAGCAGGGCGCCGTGGTGGAGTATTTGCGCGAGCGCGCCCTGATCAGAGGATAGCCGCGCCGATCAACCCACACAGTACCCCCACCAACATCGTCAACCCGGCCACCGTCACCAGCACCCGCGCATCGAAGTCCTTGCGCAGCATCAGCAGTGACGGCAGGCTCACACTCGGCAGGGTCATCAGCAAGGCCACGGCCGGGCCGGTGCCCATGCCCAGGGTCATCATGGTTTGTACGATGGGGATTTCGGCAGCGGTGGGAATCACGAACAACGTGCCGACAATCGCCAGAGGCACCAGCCATGCCAGGCTGTTGGCCATGGCGCCGTCGACATGGGGGAACAGCCACACCCGCGCGGCGCCCAGGATCAGCACGGCCAGGATGTACACCGGGATCGTGCTCCAGAACAACTGCCACAGGGTCCGCAGCCAACGGCCCAGGAACGGCTGGGACTCAACCACACTGACCTCGGCCACCGCGCCCAGAGCCGCTTCCGGCACCTGGTCCGGGCGGGCGATACGTTGAGCGATCAGGGACACGCCCACCACCAGCACAATGCCCGCCACCAGCCGCAATGCGGTGAAGCCCCAACCCAGCACGAAGCCCATGAACACCAGGGTCGCCGGGTTCAGCACGGGGTTGGCGATCCAGAACGCGAGTGCCGCGCCCACCGAGACCTGCTGCCGACGCATGCCCGCCGCGACCGGTGCCGCGCAGCAACTGCACATCATCCCCGGCAGGGCGAACAGCCCGCCCCGCAGGGTCGACCCCAGCCCGGCGCGGCCGAACAGGCGCAGCAGCCAGTCGCGGGGGATCAGCACTTGCAGGAGGGAGCCCAGGATCACCGCCAGCACAGCGGCTTTCCAGATCGCCAGGAAGTACACCTGGGCGTACGCCAGCGCGGCTGCCAGGGGCGAGCTTTGCTGGTCGTTGAGAATCGAGGCGCCAATGCTGTGGTTATCGGCGGCGACGAAGGCCTTGAGGTAGTAAGGCGACCACTTCACGTAGTAGAGGCCGACGCAGGCGATCAGCAGGAACAGCGCTGGTTTCCACCAGAACGACCAGCCCCGGTTGGGCTGGGTGGAGGCGAGGTTGGGCATGGTGATGATCCGCAGGTGAGTCAATAGCGGCGCATCATACGCCCTCAGCTCTCGGCGCTCACCTGGGTAGGTTCAGGGCAGGTTTCTTCGCCGTTGTTCAGGCCCTGTTTATAGTTGCGGCTCAGCAACGAGGCCTTGCCGTTGTGCCAGGTCAGCGTCAGCACATACAGCGTGTCGTAGTCGCTGCCGGACCAGTCGTCGGTGATGGTGTGTTTTTCGCCGGACGCTTCGCTCGCCACCTTGTTGATCAGCTCCGGCAGATAGCCGTGGGACCAGGCGGTGTAGATGATGGAGTTGTGGTACTTGTCTTCCACCAGCTCGTCGGCGAGGGCACTGGTGTCATTCGCGGAAAACTTGATGTTTACCGGCAGGCCGAGCTTGATCGCGCTAGGGCTGATGGTCATCAGCGGGCGAATATAGCTGTAGGAATTGTCCAGTTCGCCTTCCTCCACGTTGCGTGTCGGGTTGGCGGCGAACACGAAATTGGCCTTGCCGAACTTCTCTGGCAAAACCGTGGCCAGGTTCATCGCCCGGTTGAGACCCTGGCAATTGAGCTGGCCCAGGCCACCGGCGGGTTTTTCACCGTGGCGCAGGAACACCAGGGTTTGCACGCCGTCAACCTGGTCGGCGTTGCTGATCCGTGACTCCAGGCTCAGATCGATAGCGCCGCCAACCAACAACAGCGGCAACAGGATGTATGAATAGCGTTTCAGTCGTTGCACAAGGCGCAGAGGCTTGATCGTCATTGTAAGTTCGAGTCTTCATGCGTCACGTTAAGGCAGACACGCCTGGCCACTATGACGCCGGGGGCGCCTGCGGTGTTCCCTGTCGAGATAGCGAGGTGCCTCCATTCACCGCTTGAGCTCATTTAAGAGTGCATGAGGGCGTATTGGTTCGCCCTCACGGCATAATAGCTGGCGGTTGTTGCGTATTGATGACCCATGCAGGACGCTCGCCGGATGACTATCATGGGGGCTTTCAGCACACACACAGGGCTTCCCGATGAACCCACTCGCTGCTTTCCCGATCAACAGCAAATGGCCTGCCCAGCATCCAGAGCGCCTGCAACTGTATTCGCTGCCGACCCCCAACGGGGTAAAAGTGTCGATCATGCTCGAAGAGCTCTGCCTGCCTTATGAAGCGCACAAGGTCAGCTTCGAGACCCAGGACCAACTCTCTCCCGAGTTCCTGTCGCTGAACCCCAACAACAAGATCCCCGCGATCATCGACCCCAATGGCCCCAGCGGCCAGCCGCTGGCGTTGTTCGAGTCCGGCGCGATCCTGATCTACCTGGCGGAAAAAACCAGCCAGTTGCTCTCCGAGGACCCGGCGACACGTTATGAAACCATTCAATGGCTGATGTTCCAGATGGGCGGTATCGGCCCGATGTTCGGCCAGTTGGGCTTCTTCAACAAATTTGCCGGCAAGGCCTACGAAGACAAACGCCCGCGCGACCGTTACGCCGCCGAATCCCGGCGCCTGCTGGACGTGCTGGAAAAACGCCTGCTGGGCCGTACGTGGATCATGGGCGACGAGTACAGCATCGCCGACATCGCCACCTTTCCGTGGATCCGCAACCTGATCGGCTTCTACGAGTCCGGTGACCTTGTAGGCATTGCCGACTTTCCCAATGTACTGCGCGCTCTGGACGGTTTCGTCGCACGGCCGGCGGTGATCCGTGGCCTTAATATTCCGAGTTGAAGCATGCCGACTTTCGATTTCAAACAGCTGGACGTGTTCAGCCGCGTGGCGCTCAAAGGCAACCCGCTGGCGGTGGTGTTTGGCGCCGACAGCCTGAGCGACCAACAGATGGCGGACTTCGCCAATTGGACCAACCTCAGTGAAACCACGTTTTTACTGACCCCGCGTGATCCTCGGGCTGACTACCGGGTGCGAATTTTCACCACCTTGAAGGAGCTGCCTTTTGCCGGGCACCCGACGCTGGGCAGTTGTTATGCCTGGCTGCAGGCAGGTGGTATTCCCAAGGGCGAGGAGATAATCCAGGAGTGCGAAATCGGCCTGGTGCGTATCCGTCGCCAAGGCGATGAACTGGCATTTATCGCGCCGCCGTTATTGCGCGCCGGTGCCGTGGACGCGCCGTTGCTGGAGCGCGTGCGCCTGGGCTTGGGCCTGGAGCCCGGGGCCATCGTGCGCAGCCAGTGGGTGGACAATGGCGCTGGCTGGCTCGCGGTAATGCTGGCAGACCGTGACCAGGTCCTGGCGTTGCAGCCGGACTATTCGCAACTGCTGGGGCTGGCCGTGGGCGTGATCGCCCCCTGTGACGGCGGGCGCGACGATGTGGACACGCAATTTGAGGTGCGTGCCTTTATCGCAGGCGATGGCGCGCAGGAAGACCCGGCCACCGGCAGCTTGAATGCGGGGCTTGCGCAATGGTTGCTCGGCGAGGGCCTGGCCCCCGAGCGCTATGTGGTCAGCCAGGGCACGGCAATTGGCCGGGCAGGGCGGATCTGCGTTGAGCGCCAGGGCACTGAAATATGGATGGGTGGCGCCGTGTCGGTGTGCATCGACGGGCGTGTACAGCTTTAGATCCATAAATTATTACCGCCCCCGCAATACACTATTGGCCCCTCGGCGTTTGTGCTGCCGGGGCCTGGGGGCATAAGCTTTCGCCCCAAAGATTTTCTGCCTTGCAATAGGACCACCATGACCAGCCAGTTCCCCCAAGCCCGCCCACGCCGCCTGCGCCGCTCCCCGGAGCTGCGTGGCCTGTTCCAGGAAAGCGAATTCACCCTCAACGACCTGGTGCTGCCGATCTTCGTCGAAGAAGAAATCGACGACTTCGTGCCAATCACCAGCATGCCGGGCGTGCAGCGCATCCCTGAGAAGAAACTGGCCGGCGAGATCGAGCGCTATGCCCGTGCCGGCATCAAGTCGGTGATGACCTTCGGCGTGTCCCACCACCTGGATGCCAGCGGCAGCGACACCTGGAAGGAACGCGGCCTGGTCTCGCGCATGTCGTCGATCATCAAGGACGCTGTGCCGGAAATGATCGTGATGTCCGACACCTGCTTCTGCGAATACACCGACCATGGCCACTGCGGTGTGATGCACGGCGCCCATGTCGACAACGACGCGACGCTGGTCAACCTCGGCAAGCAGGCCGTGGCCGCCGCGCGTGCCGGTGCCGATGTCATTGCCCCTTCGGCGGCGATGGACGGCCAGGTCCAGGCGATCCGCCGCGCCCTGGATGATGCGGGCTTCACCCATATCCCGATCATGGCTTACTCGACCAAATTCGCCTCGGCCCTCTACGGACCGTTCCGCGAAGCCGGCGGCAGTGCGCTCAAGGGCGACCGCAAGAGCTACCAGATGAACCCGATGAACCGCCGCGAAGCCGTACGCGAATCGCTGCTGGATGAACAGGAAGGCGCGGATGCGCTGATGGTCAAGCCGGCCGGTGCCTACCTCGACATCATCCGCGACATCCGCGAAGCCTCGCGCCTGCCGGTGGCGGCGTACCAGGTCAGCGGCGAGTACGCGATGATCAAGTTCGGCGCCCAGGCCGGGGCGATTGATGAGGACCGTGTGGTGCGTGAAACCTTGGGCTCGATCAAGCGCGCGGGTGCGGACTTGATCTTCACCTACTTCGCGATGGACCTGGCGTTGGCGGGGATCTAGAACCACAACAGGTAAAATGTGGGAGGGGGCTTGCGCCCTCCCACATCAACAATGCCCGGCCCATCGTCGCCCAAGGAAGCCCCATGTATTCAAGCCGCCTGATCCTGTGCCTTGCCACTTTGCTGGTACTGGCCGGTTGCTCTACCACGCGCAACCCGCAACAGCCGCAGCGCAGCGAGGCCGAGGTGAAAGCGCAGATCGTGCGCCTGCTGCCGGCCAAGGTGGCTGACCGCGAGGGCTGGGCCCAGGACATCTACACGGCCTTTGACACCCAGAACATCTACCCCAGCACGGAAAATATCTGCGCCGTGCTGGCGGTGACCGAGCAGGAGTCGACCTATCAGGTCGACCCACCGGTGCCAGACATGGGCAAGATCGCCCAGGATGAAATCCTGCGGCGTGCCGGCAAAGTCCATGTGCCGGCGTTTGTCGTGCGCAGCGCCCTGCAACTGCGTTCGCCCAGCGGCAAGACCTACGCCGACCGCCTCAATGCTGCGCGCACGGAGAAGGACCTGAGTGGCATCTTCGATGACTTCATCAGCATGGTGCCCCTGGGCAACACGTTGTTTGGTGGTTTCAACCCGGTGCATACCGCAGGCCCGATGCAGGTGAGTATCGACTTTGCGCAGAAGCAGGCGCGGGGTTATCCCTACACGGTGGATGGCACAATTCGTCGCGAAGTCTTCACCCGTCGTGGCGGCATGTACTTCGGCATCGCGCACTTGCTGGGTTACCCGGTGAGCTACGATCGGCCGCTGTATCGCTTTGCCGATTTCAATGCCGGGTGGTACGCCAGCCGTAATGCCGCGTTCCAGGCTGCCGTCAGCCGTGCTTCGGGCACCGAGCTGGCCCTGGACGGAGATCTGATTCGCTACGGCTCGCTGCTGCCCGGCACCACCGAGCTGGCGGTGCGTTCATTGGGGGCCAGGCTGGACATGCGCAACCCCAGCATCCGCAGTCAGCTGGAGCAGGGCGAGCAATTGGATTTCGAGAACACCACCCTCTACAAGCGCGTATTTGCCCTGGCCGACAAGGCCGCCGGCAAGCCGATGCCACGGGCCATCCTGCCGGGCATCGTGCTCAAGAGCCCCAAGATCACCCGTAACCTGACCACGGCGTGGTTTGCCCAGCGGGTCGACGAGCGTTATCAGCGCTGCCTGAAGCGCTGATCAGCGTTGAGGTGAGCAAGCCCGCTCGCCACAGGTTCGCACCATCAGAGGAACGAGCTTTGTTCGCCGTTGATCGCCCGTGCGCGGGACTGATCCTTGGGTGAGCAGCCTGCCACGGCCAGGGCTGCCAGCAGGAACAGGAGATAGGATTTTGGCTTGCCGTCCAGATGGCGCATTGCGGTTCCTTGGGAGGTATGGGGGAATTTGACGGCGATTAAAGCGGTGCCGCAGACGCGAGGTTGAAGGGTAAAGAAAAGGCCTGGTTTTCGTGGAACCAGGCCCTTTCCATGTTGCTCTTTGAATCAGTTGCGTTCGAGCGCCAGGGCTACCCCCTGGCCGCCACCGATGCACAGCGTCGCCAGGCCTTTCTTGGCATCACGCTTGATCATTTCATGCAGCAGCGTCACCAGCACGCGGCAGCCCGAGGCGCCAATCGGGTGGCCGATGGCGATGGCGCCGCCGTTGACGTTGACCTTGTCGGCGTCCCATTCCAGCTCTTTGCCCACCGCCAGGGATTGCGCGGCGAAGGCTTCGTTGGCTTCGATCAGGTCCAGGTCGCCCAGGCTCCAACCGGCTTTGTCCAGGCAGCGGCGGGTGGCCGACACCGGGCCGATGCCCATGATCGCCGGGTCGACGCCGGCGTTGGCGTAGCTGGCAATGCGCGCCAGCACTGGCAGGCCGAGGGCCTTGGCCTTGTCGGCGTTCATCAGCAGCACCGCGGCGGCGCCGTCGTTGAGACTGGAGGCGTTGCCGGCGGTGACGCTGCCGTCTTTCTTGAACGCCGGTTTCAGCTTGCCCAGGGATTCGGCGGTGGTGCCGGCGCGGGGTTGTTCATCGACGGCGAAGGCCACCGGGTCGCCTTTGCGCTGGGGGATCAGGATCGGTGTGATCTCATCGACAAAGCGGCCCGCTTCAATAGCAGCGGCGGCTTTTTGCTGGGATGCGGCGGCGAACGCGTCCTGGGCTTCGCGGCTGATGCCGTACTTGTCCACCAGGTTCTCGGCGGTGATGCCCATGTGGTAGTCGTTGAACGCGTCCCACAGGCCATCGGTGATCATGCTGTCGATCATTTTGGCATGGCCCATGCGCAAACCGGTGCGCGCGGCGGGCAGTACGTACGGAGCCAGGCTCATGTTCTCCATGCCGCCGGCGATGATCACGTCGGCGTCACCGCAACGGATGGCCTGGGCGCCCAGGTGCAGGGCCTTGAGGCCCGAGCCGCAAACCTTGTTCAAGGTCAGGCTGGGCACCGCGTGGGGCAGGCCGGCCAGGATCGACGCCTGGCGCGCCGGGTTCTGGCCTGAGCCTGCGGTGAGGACCTGGCCGAGGATCACTTCATCCACTTCGGCCGGGTCCAGGCCGGTCTGCTCCAGCAGGCGACGGATCACGGCGGCGCCCAGTTCCGGTGCCGGAATGTTCGCCAGCGAACCCTGGAAGCTGCCCACGGCGGTACGGGTGGCAGCAACAATCACGACGTCTTGCATGGAATCTGTCCTCACTGGAAGTGCATTTCTGGAACGTGGTCCGGGACGATCAGTTTACCGGCGGTCTTGCGTACAATCTCTTCAACGCTGACGCCAGGTGCGCGTTCCTTGAGGACAAAAGCGCCATTTTCGATTTCCAGGTACGCCAGGTCCGTCAGTACACGCTTGATGCAGTTGGCGCCGGTCAGCGGCAGGCTGCATTGGCTGAGCAACTTGGACTCACCGTCCTTGGACGCGTGGGTCATGATCACGATGATGTTTTCCGCACCGGCCACCAGGTCCATGGCGCCGCCCATGCCTTTGACCAGCTTGCCGGGGATCATCCACGAGGCGATGTTGCCTTGTACGTCGACTTCAAATGCGCCGAGTACAGTGAGGTCGACGTGGCCGCCGCGGATCATCGCGAAGGACTCGGCGGACGAGAAGATCGACGCGCCGATACGCGCGGTCACGGTCTGCTTGCCGGCGTTGATCATGTCGGCGTCGATGGTGTCTTCGGTCGGAAACGGGCCCATGCCGAGCAGGCCGTTTTCCGATTGCAGCATCACTTCCATGCCTTCCGGAATGTAGTTGGCCACCAGGGTCGGAATGCCGATGCCCAGGTTGACGTAGAAACCGTCCTGCATTTCGCGGGCGACGCGTTGAGCCATTTGTTCGCGGGTGAGAGCCATTTTATGTGTCCTTATTGTTCGGGCTGGGGGCGGATTATTTGCGTACGGTGCGCTGTTCGATGCGCTTCTCGAACGTGCCGCAGATGATCCGGTCGACGTAGATGCCAGGGGTGTGGATCTGCGCCGGGTCCAGCTCGCCCGGTTCGACGATTTCTTCGACTTCGACCACGGTGATCTTGCCGGCGGTGGCAGCCAGCGGGTTGAAGTTCTGGGCGGTGTGGCGGTAGATGACGTTGCCGAAGTGGTCGGCTTTCCAGCCTTTGACGATGGCGAAGTCGCCGGTGATGGATTCTTCCATCAGGTACGGACGACCATTGAATTCACGGGTTTCCTTGCCTTCGGCCACCGGAGTGCCGACGCCGGTGGCGGTGAAGAAGGCCGGGATGCCGGCACCGCCTGCGCGCATTTTTTCGGCCAGTGTGCCCTGGGGGGTCAGCACCACTTCGATTTCGCCGCTGAGCAACTGCTTCTCGAACAGGGCGTTTTCACCCACGTAGGAAGCGATCACCTTGCTGATCTGCTTCTGCTCCAGCAGCACGCCCAGGCCGAAGCCGTCGACGCCGCAGTTGTTGGATACCACGGTGAGGTCGCGGGTGCCTTTGCGCTTGATCTCGGCAATGAGGTTTTCCGGAATGCCGCACAGGCCAAAACCGCCGGAGAGTACGGTCATGCCGTCTTCCAGGCCCGCCAGTGCTTCCTCGTAGGACGCCACGCGTTTATCGAAACCTGCCATATGCACCTCTTTTATTGTTTGTGGGCCAGCCAATGAACCGAGTGTTGCTCCGACGGATTGATTTGTTAAGTTGTTTTTTAAGGTTGATTGATTTAAAAAACAGCATAGTCGCCTGGCCATTTGGAGTAGCGTCATGACAGTTAAACAGATGCGCGCGTTTCTCGCCGTGGCCCAGAGCCTGAGTTTCGCCGCCGCCTGCGAACGCCTGCACCTTTCCCAGTCGGCACTGAGCTTGACCATCAAGGGCCTGGAAGAAGGCCTGGGCGGGCGTCTGTTCAGCCGTAATACGCGCAACGTCGCGTTGACACCCGAGGGGGAATCCCTGCTGCCTTTGGCGCGCCGCTTGATTGCCGACTGGGACAACACCGAGGACGAACTGCGCCAGCGCTTTACCCTGCAACGCGGGCGGGTCACGGTGGCGGCGATGCCATCGTTCGCGGGCAACTTGCTACCGCCGATCCTGAAGATATTCCGCGCACGTTACCCTCAGGTGAATGTCACCGTGCACGACTTGATCAACGAGCAGGTGCTGGAAATGGTGCGCGACCGCCAGGTGGAGCTGGGCGTGGCGTTCGAGCCTTCAGACGGTTCGTCGCTGGCGTTCACGCCGTTGTACCTGGATCGCTTCATTGCCGTGGTGCCGGGGGATTCGCCGTTGGTCGAGCTTGATGAAATCGACTGGAAAACCTTGCTGGAGCAGCCGTTCATCACGTTGCAGCGACCTTCGACGGTGCGGGTGATGCTGGAGGAGCATCTGGGGGCGCGGCAGATGAAGTTGCCGGTGGCGCTGGAAAGCCATCAACTGGCGACTGTAGGCAAGATGGTAGCGACGGGGTTGGGTGTCAGCGCCGTCCCCGCATTGTGCGCGCGGCAGATGGAGGAGGCGGGGGCTCATTGCATCACCTTGACCGATCCTGTCATTGAACGACCGATTGGGGTGCTGACCAAACCCGGCCATGAACTCTCGGCGGCAGCGCAGGTGTTGTTTGATATCTTTTGCGACGAAGCGAAGAAGGGACGATTTCCCGCAGTGTTGTAGAGCCGAAATTAAAAAGCCCGCTCGAATCAACAAGCGGGCTTAAATGTTTAATGCGGTGTTATCAGCAGTATCTATCAATCACTTTAACTTGCGATTGGCCCTTGAGATTCTGCCATTCGGTATTAAGTGTGTGGAAAACCTGTTCGATAAAGTTGCGATCGGCGGCTGCTTTCTTGCCGACATAACCCTGGCCACGGCGGTACATCTTCAGGCGCGCCGCCAGTTCACGGTTATTGCGGTCGAACTCGGCTTCTTCGGTGTGGGGCGCCAGGCAGTCAATTTGCACTTCGCCCGATTTGCCAATCCACAGGATATGGTCGTCGAGTGTGTCTTTCTGCGCTGCGAACATCTCAGCCAATTCATCGATAGTTGGTTGGTTGTTCAGATTCATGTGTAAGCCCCTTGACCAGTTGGCGATCTATCAGTTGGTTCGTTAATACTTCGTAAGTTGTCTCCGGTTGCGAAAACCGGGCGTCAGCGACGGTCTGCCGAATACGGGCAGGGTCTTGAACCTGATGCATGTAGTCTTGCTGATGAACTGCTACGCAATGCATTCATAACGAAGACAAGCCGCATTTGAGCGCCTTGTACCGAGCCCTTAGGGCCGGTCAGCTTCATCAATCTGCCTTGTGGGCAGTGCACATCCGGAAAAAACAGCTCGGCGGTCAGACGAGCTTGTTCAAAACGCTTGTTGCCAACGCTCCCGATCCGGGAGACGTCTCGATAATGCAAGGACAAAATGGTTACGTCAACGCTTATGTAGTGATTATTTTTGATCACTACATAAATTGCCGTGGGGACGGGAGAATGCGGGAAAACGTGACTTGGGCGTCATTTTCTGGCGTGTCGGGTCGTTGAGCTTGCCATCATCATTCCTGCACTGTAGGTGTATCGAACGAAGGGTGCTTTGACAGAAGATGAAGCCACTCCATTTGGAACCAGGGTGTGAATTGCGCTGGGGATTCTGAAAGCCGGGCGGAGATTTCAGCGCGAGTCCACCATTTGATCTCACTGATTTCTTCTGCATCCGGGATGACCGCCGCGTCAGACTGAGCAACCAGTACATGACAAAACTCGTGCTCCGCACCGATCGAACCATAGCGAGCATGATATTCAAAACTGTACAGAAACCGGCACGAGGCAGAAATGCCCAGTTCTTCGCGCAGACGACGAGATGCGGCATCCGTAACCGTTTCGCCGGGTGCCGGATGGCTGCAGCAGGCATTCGACCAGAAACCTGGCCAAAGCATTTTACCGGCAGCACGACGTTGAAGTAGATGACGCCCGGCGCTGTCGATCAGATGGACCGAAAAGGCGCGATGAAGCTGACCCGCTCCCAGGTGTGCGGCACGTTTGTCACACACACCGACTTGCACGTCTTGTGCGTCAACTAACACTACAAGATCGATCATTCTGAGTTTCCTCCGGTGCAATGTACGGCGCTCCGCCGTTCTACTCACGTTCAGGGGCTTGTCCCCAGGCGCTGACAAATGTCAATGCAGTGTCGGTGAATGTTGGATCGGCGCGCAGCTGGGTCATTGCTTCCAGGTCATCCTGGGTGAGTAACCCAAGTTTCAGCAGCGCCGGCCCAGCCTGTAGGGTAGTTGAGGCCCAGAATGTATCGGCGGGGCTGTTGTCGCCGATTCGGCCCTCAAAGAGGCGATGCTCTACGTTGGTGAGTCCCCTGTCACGCAATCGGGCAGGGAGCGTATCGGCCCAGAGCATGTCGGAACCAATGGACTTTGTCAGAAGTGTGATTCCGGCTTGGGCGACCTTTCGGAACAATGGGTGCGAGGTTTTCAAGCTCGGCTGCAGGCTCACGTCTTCGATCACCAACCAGCCACCAGGACGAAGCCAGGTGATGGCGCGCGTCAATATGTCTTCCCGTTGGGGGAGGTGGCACAGGAGCGCCCTGGCGTGTACCACATCAAAAGAGGCCACAGGAAAGTCATCGGTGACGGCATTGTGGGTAAGCACCTTTATGCCGGGAATATCGGTGAGGAATCGGGTATCGATATCGGTCGCCGTGACTGCCGCGTCAGGGTATCGCTGGGTCAGCCAGCCAGTGAACGAACCCGCACCGGCGCCGAGTTCAAGGATGTCAGGCTTGCACGGAAGGTTGAGCAGGTCGAAAACCGTTTGGCTTTGTGGGTCAAAGGCGCATTCGAGCGTGCGCAGGCGTACCAATTGGCCGGCGTGCTGGTCGCCGAGATAGCTGTCGGTGTAGCCGGGGGCGGCAGTGGTCATAGAACAACCTCCAGTCGGTCGGGGCAACGGTTCAGGAAACCTTGTTCCGAGGGCTGGAACCCTGGCGCCCAGCGCACGTCTGGAAAGGTCTGTAGCAGCATGCGAGCGCCGAGCGTGATTTCCATCCGCGCCAGCATGGATCCCAGGCAGAAGTGACGCCCTGCGCCAAACGCGAAATGATTTGTTGCCTGATCGGTGCGCGACAAGCTGAAGGTATCCGGGTCGGTGTATTGAGCCGGATCACGGTTGGCCGACCCGATCAGGCAGGCCAGGGTTGCACCAGAAGGAATCGTTCCCGACGGCAGCTGCAGCGCTTCGCGGGCCTCGCGGAGTACGAGTTGCAAAGGAGGATTGCGTCGCAAGGTTTCGGTGAGCGCAGTGTCCATCAAGTCGGGATCAGCCATCACGGCGTCTTTGACGCCGGGTTCGCTCAGCAGGTTGACAATGAGATTCGCCAGTGCGCCGTGACTGGTCTCGCTACCTGCAGTCATCAGAATTGCGCAGTAAGCCCGGACGAAGGTTTCGGGCAATGGTTGGCCGTCAATCTCTGCCGCCAGGAGCTGCGAGATCAAATCATCTGCAGGTTTAGCGCGGCGGGCGTCGATGTGTGGCTGGATGAAATCGTAGAAATCGTCTCGGTTGGACAACCCTCCGGTTAACTGGGCCGGGTCCTGTCGATAGTTGCCCATGTAAGCAAAGCCGATCGCGCACCAGCGCTTCAGCCGCGCTACCTCCTCGCTGGTGTCAGCCGGCAGGCCCAGTGCGTGAGCCATCACCCGCACTGGCAGTGCTGCGGTGAAGTCGGCGATAAGGTCCACCTGGGTACGGCCATGCATGCGTGCCAGCAGGTCAGAGGTGACCGAGATGATGGATGCTTCAAGCGAGGCAAGGGCTTGGCTGCGAAACGATGGGCTGAGCAGTGCACGGTGCTGAGCGTGTTCACAGCCGTCCATCGCCACGAGAGTGTGCCCAAGCAGCGGCCCAATCTGCCAGGTGTAGTTATTGTTGCTGGCTTGCGGATGCGTCAATGCAGCTTTGACATCCACATACCGGCTGACCAGCCATACGTCCGTGGGCTCGTCGTAGGTGATCGGTAGAGTGGTACGTAAACGTTCATACAAGGGATAGGGGTCGATTTCGAACTGCCTGGATTTCAGCGTTGGTGGCGTGAGTGTCAGGTCCACTGTCCGGTTGGCCTGCGTTGTAGTGCCGGTGGTGTGCAGGTGGTAGCGAGAAACGGTCTGGTGCCAGTCACCCGCTGCCCGTACAACCTGTCGCAGCCGGTCCGGCTCGGTTGCGGCGGATGGCAGGTGATTGGCTGGCCGAGCGGCGACAGCCGTGAACGCCGCGACCGCGTTGACCACCATCTGATGTGCAGATTCGATCGCGGCAGGCCATTCCATGCCTGCGGTGTCCGCCAGTATCGATACCAGGTTGAAGTGCTCACCACACACCACATCTTTGGCAATCGAATGGATATCGTTCGTCCAGGCGATGATATCGGCACTGTGTTCGCGCAGTGTGTTCCACCATTCGACGTCCGCTGAATGCTGGTAGGGGTCGAGCGTTTCGGCGGCATCTATCAGATCAAAAAAGAACAGTGCACCGAACGAATCTCGGCGCAATGGCAGATATTCGGCCAGCGCGAGCACCGCGTCGGTTTCGCGCATTCGCACTAGCGTCACCTGGGCGCGCAGATGTCGGATCAGGTGCTGCGTGAGCCGTTGCCGCCAACCGTCGCTACCCCAGTGTCTGGTTCGTGGCCACAGATCGTTGGCCAGGACAGCCAGCATCGGATCATCAAAACAACTCATTTCACTGAGGGGATGCGTGCCATCGTTCTCGGTCACTGCCTGCACTGCGGTGACGAATCGCTCCAATTCACCGTTTTCCGCCCATGGCCCGTCGTCAATCCGATCATCCAGCGTGAGCGCCCACAGATACCAGCACACCAGCGTCTCGGCTCGGTGTGTGGGGGCTTTTCCGCACAACGCCATCCCCAACTCGAGCAGCGGCGTGGTGCTTAACCTATGCGCACCGCGTCGACCGATCAAGCCATGTTGCTGTGCCCAAGCGAGAGCGTGCGCCTTTAACTGATCGTTGTCGGAACGTGGCGGCGGACCGGCAAAAGGAAGCCGAATCTCTGGAATGATCAGTGATGTCGGTGGTAAATGACGGCCGTGGCGGACACGGGGGCCGCCTTCGCGGTGTACCGTTGGCATGGTGCTCTACCTTGAATTAAGTTTTTATAAGGAACATTTGACGGCAACACCTGAGCGGTTCCGTTTTCTGCGAAATGGAAGGCTTGGAGGGTGTTTCTGAGCCACTGGAGCGGTCAGTGCGTGTTTGGAGGTTGGGGGATCGTTCGTTGGCGGGGGGGGGTGTAAGGCGTTCGAGATTGAGCCATGGCCTGGAGTATCAGCCATAGAACGTCCCCGTGTTATATACGCAAAAAACTCCATTGTTCGGCCAGCCCGGCTATTCAGACCGCCTGACTTTACTGGAGGACGAAACGCTCAAGATGTAGGAGTTAACTGTGGTCAGCACAGGAAACGGCTCGCGTAGCGGGCATAAAACGCAACCACGGAGCTTTCGGTATGTATACCGCGTGTGCCGCCTCGTTGCGGCACACGCCTTCGCGGTCTCTACTCGCCGCGGATGTACTGCTCCAGCTGTTTGATCAGGTCAGCCTGGTCGGCGATGGCTTCCTTGACCAGGTCGCCGATGGACAGCAGCCCCAACAGCTTGCCGTCTTCGACCACGGGCAGGTGGCGCAGGTGACTGTCGGTCATGATGTTCATACACTCATCGACCTTTTTATGGGTGTCGACGGTGATCACCGGGGAGCTCATCACTTCATGGACCTTGGTGGTGACCGACGACAGCCCCTTGAGCATGATTTTGCGGGCGTAATCACGCTCGCTGATGATCCCGACCACTACGTCATCCTGGACCACCGGCAAGGCCCCGACGTTTTTCTCCGACATCCGCACCAAGGCTTCAAACACGGTGTGGTCGTGTTTGATGACATGCACTTCCTGGTTTTTCTGGTCCTTGGCTTTGAGCACTTCTGCAACGGTCTTCATGGCGGCCACTCCGGTGTTGTTGTTGGTTAGTCAGGGTCCCACTACAGAATCCTAGACCGGCCACCGCGCTGCAAGGTCCAAAGCGGCGCTAAACCCGTCGAAAAACGTCATTCGCCGGTTTTTTTGGGTGTTTAGCCGGCATTTGTCGGTTTTTTGGCCCGCTTGGGACTGGCCGTCGTCTTGCGTGGCGTGCTCTTGCGTTTCTTTTTCCATGGCGTGGCACCTCGGCCTGCCGGGCTGGCGGGACCGGTGATGGTCATGCGCATGCCATTGCAGCGGGCGACCTGCTTGCTCATCCAGGCCGCCTGTTTGGCGACGAAGTCTTCCAGGCTCATTTCGCCGCTTTGCACCATGTCCAGGGCCTGCTCCCAGATGGCGGTGGTGCCTGGGTCGGCGATGGCCCGGGGCACGGCGTCGATCAGGCTGAATGCCGCGGGTGTAGCTGATAGCGCCTTGCCGTTCTTCACCAGGTAACCACGGTCCAACAGCCCCTGGATGATGCCGGCGCGGGTGGCCTCGGTGCCGATGCCGGTGGTGTCCTTGAGCTTTTGCTTGAGCAGCGGGTCTTCCACCAACTTGGCGACGTTTTTCATCGCCTTGATCAGGTCACCTTCGGTAAAGGGTTTGGGCGGTTGGGTCCACAGGTCCTTGAGGTTGACCTTGGCCACCCCATAATCCTGGCCCTGTACCAATGGCGGCAGGGCTTGCGGAGCCGGCGCTTCACGTCCCTTGGCTGGCGCCAGGGCTTCGGGCAGGGCGCGTTTCCAGCCCGGTTCGATCACTACTTTACCCACTGCACGCAACGTCTGATGCGCACAGTCGAAATCCGCCTGGGTGCGATCGTACTCATGGTTGGGCAGGAACTGCGCCAGGTAGCGTGCGCGGATCAGGGTATACACCGCACGATGCTTGCCGGTGAGTTGTCCCACATCCTTGCCCGCGCCGGTAGGGATGATGCCGTGGTGGGCGCTGACCTTGGCATCGTTCCACGCCCGCGAGCGTCGCTGGGCATCGATATGCGGCATCAGCTCGTTCACTGCGGTATCCGCACGTGCCAACGCAGCCAGGATCCTGGGCGCGTCGGGGTGCTGGCTCATCGGTAGATAGCCGCAGTCACTGCGCGGGTAGGTGATGACTTTATGGGTTTCATACAACGACTGGGCGATATCCAGGGTTTCCTGGGCGCCAAGGCCGAGCTTCCTGGAGCAGATTTCCTGCAGGGTGCCCAGGTCGAAGGGCAGGGGCGCCACTTCACGCATGCGCTCGGTGCGCAGTTTCACCAGCCGGGCGGTGGGGGCGTTGGTCATGGCGTCGGCCGCGTCCCGCGCCAACTGCGGGTTGAGGCAGCGGCCCTGGTCGTCACAGGCGTCCTCGGCCGCGCGCCATTGGGCGGTGAAGGTCATGCCCCCGTGGCGCAGGTCGACATCGATGGCCCAGTAAGCCACTGGCACAAAGTCGGCGATGCTGCGGTCGCGGTCCACCACCAGGCGCAGGGTTGGCGTCTGCACCCGACCTACGGGCAGCACGCCTTGATACCCGGATTGGCGCCCGAGCAAGGTAAACAGGCGGCTCATGTTCATGCCGATCAGCCAGTCGGCGCGGGAGCGGCCCAGGGCCGAGTGATACAGGCTGAACGTCTCGGCGCCCGGCTTGAGCGCCGCCAGGGCCTTGCGGATCGAGGCATCATCCAGCGCGGATAGCCACAAACGCTGGATCGGCCCGCGATAACGGCAATGCTCCACCAGCTCGCGGGCGATCATCTCGCCTTCACGGTCGGCGTCGGTGGCGATCACCAGCTCCTGGGCTTCCCCCAGCAGGCGCTTGACCGCCTTGAACTGGCTGGCGGTCTTGGGCTTGACGCGCATCTTCCATTTTTCCGGGACGATGGGCAGGTCGGCCAGTACCCAGCGCTTGTACTTTTCGTCGTAGGCATCCGGCGGGGCGGTTTCCAGCAGGTGGCCGATGCACCAGGTGACCGTGACCCCATTGCCCAGCCAGCACCCATCGCCACGGCGGCTGGCGCCGAGCACGGCCGCAATGTCCTTGGCCTGGGAGGGTTTTTCACAGAGGTACAGGCGCATGGTCGTCACACAGATCGGGTTGATGCTGTGCAGGATGCTCAGTCAGCGCGCATTGATCAACCATTATCTGTATGGATGTACAGCAATTTATGTGTAGGCGCCTGAAGGCAAATGTGGGAGGGGGCTTGCCCCCTCCCACAGCGGATCTTCTGTGCTCAGGAGATCGGGTCAGTTGTTATCGATATCCACGTGACGGGTCTCTTTAAGGCAGACCATCCCCACGATCAAACTCACCCCGGTCACCACCACCGGGTACCACAGGCCGTAGAAGATATCGCCGGTGTACACCACCAGGGCAAACGATACGGTCGGCAGGAACCCGCCAAACCAGCCGTTACCGATGTGGTAGGGCAGGGACATCGAGGTGTAGCGGATACGCGTCGGGAATAGCTCCACCATCAGCGCTGCCAGCGGGCCGTAGCACATCGCGGCAATCAGGATCAGCGCCACGATCAGCACCACCACCATGGTCTTGTTGACCTGGGCCACGTCCGCCGAAGACGGATAGCCGGCCAGGGTCACCGCGCCACGCAGGGCTTTTTCGTCAAAACCGTCGATACGTACTTCGCCCACGCTCACTTGCACGGGGCTGCCGGCGGGGGCGGCGACGCTGCTGTAGGGCAGGCCTTGCTTGACCAGGAAGGTCTTGACCTTGTCGCACGGGCTGTCAAATTTCGCCTTGCCCACCGGGTCGAACTGGAAGGTGCAGGTGGCCGGGTCGGCCATCACGGTGATCGGCGCCTGGTTGCTGGCCTGGTCCATCGCCGGGTTGGTGTAATGCGCCAGGCTCTTGAAGATCGGGAAATACAGCACGGTGGCCAGCAGCAGGCCGAGCATCAGCACCGGCTTGCGCCCGACCTTGTCCGACAGCCAGCCGAAGAAGATAAAGAACGGTGCACCGATCACCACGCTGATGATCAACAGCATGTTGGCCAGGGCCGGGTCCATCTTCAGGAACTGCGTGAGGAAGAACAGCACGTAGAACTGCGCCGCGTAGAAGGTCACCGCTTGCCCGCCGTTGATGCTGAACAGCGCGATCAGCACCACCTTGAGGTTTTCCCATTTGCCGAAGGACTCACGGATCGGCGCCTTGCTGGCCTTGCCTTCCTCTTTCATTTTCAGGAACGCGGGCGACTCGTGCAGGCTCATGCGGATCCAGGTGGAAATGCCCAGCAGCACGATGGAGAACAGGAACGGAATGCGCCAGCCCCAGACTTCGAACTGGTCACCGGTGAAGTAACGGCAGGCCAGCACCACCAGCAGCGACAGCAGCAGGCCGATGGTCGCCGTGGATTGAATCCAGCTGGTGTGGAAGCCGCGCTTGCCGGCCGGTGCGTGCTCGGCCACGTAGGTTGCGGCACCGCCGTATTCGCCGCCCAGCGCCAGGCCCTGCAGCATGCGCAGTACGATCAGGATGATCGGCGCTGCGATGCCGATGCTGGCGTAGGTTGGCAGCAACCCGACACAGAAGGTCGCCACGCCCATCAGAATGATGGTGACCAAAAAGGTGTACTTGCGCCCGATCATGTCGCCCAACCGTCCAAACACCAGCGCACCGAAGGGCCGCACTACAAAGCCGGCCGCAAAGGCCATCAGGGCAAAGATGAATGCCGTGGTGTCGTTGACCCCGGCGAAGAACTGCTTGCTGATCACCGCCGCCAGGGCGCCGTAGAGGAAAAAGTCATACCACTCGAACACCGTCCCCAGGGACGAGGCGAAGATGACTTTCTTTGAGTCGTTGCTGGTGCTCGCGTCGACCGGCGAGCCCAGGGTTTGAGCATGTTCTGACATCGGGTAGCCCTCACAGTGATTATTTATTGTTGTTCCACTGTCGGCGCCAGGTTCGGCGCCGCTATTCAGATTGCATGAACCAGTTCTTTCTCCGGGGCGAGACTCCTTGTATTCGGCGAAAGGATCAGCTGCGCGGCCTTCTCCGCGATCATCAGCGTGGGTGAGCAGGTATTGCCAGAGGTGATGCGAGGCATGATCGAAGCGTCGGCGATGCGCAAGCCGGGCACGCCGTGCACCCGCAGTTGGGGGTCGACCACTGCGTCTTTATCGTTGCCCATGCGGCAGGTGCCGACCGGGTGGAAGATCGTCGTTCCGATGCGTGCGGCGGCTTCGTGCAATTGCGCTTCGGTCTGCAGCGAATCGCCCGGCAGATACTCCACCGGCTTGAACTGGCTCAGGGCCGGTGCGGCGACGATGCGGCGCGTCAGGCGGATCGCATCGGCGGCCACGCGCAGGTCTTCCGGATGGCTGAGGTAGTTGGGGCGGATCAGCGGTGCGTCCGCCGGGTTGGCCGAGCGGATGTCGATACGGCCCCGGCTCTGCGGACGCAAGTCGCAGACCGAAGCGGTAAACGCCGGGAACTCGTGCAACGGTTCGCCGAAACGCTCCAGGGACAGCGGTTGCACGTGGTATTCCAGGTTGGCCGAGGTCTGTTCCGGACCCGAGCGCGCAAACGCACCCAGTTGACTGGGCGCCATCGACAGCGGGCCGCTGCGGTCGTAGAGGTAGCGCAGGCCCATGCCCATCTTGCCCCACAGGGTGCCGGCGATCTGGTTGAGGGTGCGGGCGTTTTCCAGTTTGTAGATCAGCCGCAGTTGCAGGTGGTCCTGGAGGTTGCCGCCGACGCCGGGCAGTTCATGCAGCACTTCGATGCCCAGTGGCTCCAGCACGTTGGCGGGACCGATCCCTGACCGTTGCAGGATGCCCGGCGAACCCACTGCACCGGCGCACAGCACAATCTCCTTGCGCGCTTTCCAGCTCACTGGCTGGCCGTGTTGACGCCCGACCACTTGGCAGGCACGGCCGTTTTCCAGGAGCACGCGGTCCACTTCCACTTCGGTCAGCACGGTGAGGTTGGGGCGCTGGCGTACCGGCTTGAGAAACGCCTTGGCCGCATTCCAGCGAACGCCAGCCTTCTGGTTGACCTGGAAGTAGCCGCAGCCTTCGTTATCGCCCTGGTTGAAATCGTTGATGTTGGCGATGCCGCTCTGCGCCGCCGCATCGCGGAATGCATCGAGGATCGGCCAGTGCAGACGCTGCTGCTCGACCCGCCATTCACCGCCGTCGCTGTGAAATTCCGAGCCGCCGGCAAAGTGGTTTTCGCTCTGCTTGAACAGCGGCAGCACGTCCTTCCACGCCCAACCTTCATTACCTGCGGCCGCCCAGCCGTCGTAGTCCTGGGCCTGGCCACGCATGTAGATCATGCCGTTGATGGAGGAGCAGCCGCCCAGCACCTTGCCCCGTGGATAACTCAGCGCACGGCCTTGCAGGCCTTCCTGGGCTTCGGTCTTGAAGCACCAGTCGGTGCGTGGGTTGCCGATGCAGAACAGGTAGCCGACGGGGATATGGATCCAGGGGTAATTGTCGCGGCCACCAGCTTCGAGCAGCAGCACGCGGTGGGCGGGGTTTGCGGACAGTCGATTGGCCAGCAGGCAGCCCGCTGGGCCGGCGCCTACGACGATGTAATCGTATTCAGCAGTTGCAATGGGCATCTGAAGGTCTCGCTTGTTTTTCTTATTGGCCCCATCCTAGTTGTTAGTTTTCGTCTTAAAAATGTTAGTTTTTACCCAGCTGCTGTGCGTTTTTAAACAGCGTAGCCCAGGGATAGGCAATGGAGGCGTCATGTTCGACTGGAATGACCTGCGGTACTTTCTCGAGTTGCAGCGCAGCGGTCGCTTGCTCACCGCCGCGCAACGCCTGAAAACCACCCATGCCACTGTGGCCCGGCATATCGAGGCGATCGAGAAAAGTCTCGGCACCGCGCTATTCGTGCAGCATGCCCAGGGCTACGAACTGACCCCCGCCGGCGAGGCCCTGCTAAAACATGCCGAGGCCATGGAAAACGTCGCACTGCTGGCCGAAGACGAGCTGACTCATGCTGCCGCGCCCCTGGGCAAGATCCGCCTGGGTGTGGCCGAAGGCCTGGGCGTGATGTTCCTGGCCAGCCGCATGGGCGGGCTGTTCGAGCGCTACCCCGGGTTGGAAGTGGAGCTGGTGGCGGTGCCGCGCTTTGTCAGCATCCTCAACCGCGAAGCGGAAATCAGCATCCACCTCGAGCGGCCGAGCGTCGATCAACTGGTCACGCGCAAACTTACCGACTACCGCCTGGCCCTCTATGCCAGCCGCGCCTACCTGGCGCGCAACCCGCCGATTGAAAAGCGCGAAGACCTTGCGGCACACGCCTGGATCGATTATGTCGACGACCTGCTGTTCAGCCAGGAACTCAAATTCCTCAGCAGCTTCTGCCGCAACCCCAAGGTGGTGTTCCACAGCACCAGCGTGATCGCCCAGCATCAGGCGGCGCGCTCCGGTTTGGGGATTGCGGTATTACCGTGCTTCATGGCCGCCGGCGACCCGGACCTGGTGCCGTTGCTGCCGGGAGAGAGGATCCAGCGCAGCTACTGGATCAGCTCGCGCCGGGAATTGCACAAGTCAGTGCGGCTGCGGGTGTTGTGGGATTACGTGGTGGAGTTGTGCGCGCGTGAGCAAGGCTTGTTGCTGGGCGACGCCAACTGAAGAAACCGGATCGATACCGTGGAGTCATTGAACCCCGTCAGGCACGCAACTCAAACTCGGCACTGCCCAGCCTTTCCCCATTCACCCACACATGCACCACATGCCGCCCAGGGTAATGCTTGCGGGTTGTCATGTCGCGAATGTGCTGTTCGCGCCGAATGTGCTGCTGTTCCCCGGCACCCAGGCTGAACGCCTTGAGTTTGAATACCTTGTTTGCACTGTGGCCGGCGCTTTTCACATAGTCGATGGCGTAGTCCACCACCAGCTTCTGTGGGGCTGTGGCGGTGGATTCCAGGGTGAAGGACAGATTGATCCGCTCTCCCAGGTTGATCACCGCCGGCGTCACTTGCAGATGGTGGATCTTCACGTCGGCCCTGGCCCCGGCCCCCATGATCGTCAGCGCACGCGTGTTGCCTTGCTTGATCAGGCTGCGCAGCGCGTGGCGGGCGATCCAGGCGGTGTGAGGGTTATCCAGATTCCAACCTTCGATCAGGCTGAGCACCCACTCCGGGTGGTCCTTGGTGATGTCGTTGAGGTGGTTGGCCACCGACTTGCGCACGTACAGGCTGGTGTCTGCCTTGAGGTTGTCGAGGATCGACGCACACAGTTCGGGGTTGGCCTGTACTTCGGCCAGGCGGAACGACCAGGGCAAGCGCGGCCGCGAACCTTCGCTGGCCAGGCGGCGCACGTGTTCGTTGGTATCCAGCGACCATTCGTGCATCACCGCCAACGTGCGCGGGAAGTCGTGCAGTAGAAAATGGCGGATCGCGAATTCGGCGGAGCCAAACGTCGTGAAGTACTTGAGCGCGGCCATTGAACGCTTGAAATCATCCCGCCCGTAGCTCGCCACGAAGTGCGGCAGGAACAGGCTGACAAACGAACTGTTCAGGCGCGGGGCCAGGGCGTAGAGCAGCTTCAGCGTTTGCGGGTAATCCAGCGGGATCACCGCATGCAGGCTCTCGCTGACCCGCGCCATGCGCTGCATCACCGACAATTCGGCCAGCCCGGCCTTGGCGTGCTTGAGGAACCCCTTGGCGTCGAACGCCGGGTACACCGCCGTCATCTCGCTGGCGATGTGTTGCAGGCGTTCGACGTTGAAGATTTCCTTGAGGGCCGGGGCGCTTTGGTCGGTCATCGATGATTCCGTGAGTGATATTAAAGAAACCAGCGATATTCCCGCGCATGGATCTCTTGCTGGAAGGCCAAGTGATCCTGACGCTTGTTTTCGCAGTACACGTCGACAAATTCGGCGCCCAGCTTATCGCGCAATACCGCGTGATGCTGCATGGCACGCACGGCGTCGAGCATTTCCAGGGGGAAGTCGCTGCCGCTGCTGCGGTCTTCATTCAGCGGGGCGATGGGTTCGCGCCTGGCTTCAAGACCGTGTTCCAGGCCGACCAGGATCGCCGCCAGCACCAGGTACGGGTTGGCGTCGGCACTGGCCAGGCGATGTTCGATACGCAGGTTGCGCGGGTCGGATTCGGGGATGCGCACGCACGCGTCGCGGTCTTCAAAGCCCCAGCTGGCGCGGGTGGCGGCGTTGACCGTACCGCCCAGGCGGCGGAAGGCATTGTGGTTGGGTGAGAAGATCGGCATGCAGTGCGGCAGCAATTCCAGGCAGCCGGCCACGGCATGACGCAGTGGTTGCTGCTGGTGTGCCGCCAGCAAATTGTTACCCGCGCCATCATAGAGGCTGACATGCACGTGCATGCCACTGCCGGGGAATTGCAGGTAGGGCTTGGCCATGAAGCTGGCGCGGTAGCCGTGTTTCAATGCCACGCCACGGGTACTGCGGCAGAACAGGGCGGCCCAGTCGGCAGCGCGCATCCCATCGTCGAGGTGGCCGAAGTTGATTTCGAACTGGCCGGGGCCGATCTCGGCGGTGATCACGGTGATATCGATGCCCTGGTCCTTGGCGGTTTGCGCCATGTCATCCAGTACTTCGCTGAAGCGCGACAGCCGTTCGATATGCAGGTTGGGCTGGTCGTCGGCATCATCGCTCAGCGGGTCGCGGGCAAATTGCGGCAGGCCGTTGTCGAGTTTCTTGTCGAACAGGTAGAACTCCAGTTCAAACGCCACCACCGGGTGAATGCCCTTGTGTTGCAGGCGTTCCAGCACCTTGGCCAGCACTTCGCGCGGTTCGAACTCGATGGGCGCCTCGGTGCCGTCCGAGGTGATCAGCATCTGGCCCAGCGGCTGCGACTCCCAGCTCACCGGCTTGAGCGTGCCCGGCACCAGGCGGCGGTTGGCATCCGGGTCGCCGTCGTTGAAGCAGTAGTCGCCAATCTTGAACAATCCGCCCTGAGCCCCCAGCAACACGGCGTTCTGTGGCAGCTTCAACGGGCTGCCGGCGGCGACTTTTTCCAGCATCTCGATAGGGTAGCGCTTGCCGTAGAAGTGCCCGGGAATGTCCAGGGCGATCAGGTCGACATAACGCACGTCCGGATGGTTCTGGCGAAAGGTCCGTACTTCGGCCAGTAACGTGGAGGCATGACTTTTCACGGGTGTTGCTCCTAGTTGTAAACCCACAACACGCGGGCGGGCAGATCGGTGAGGTTGGCGTAACGGCAGTGAGCGAAGCTGGCCAGGTGAAAGCTGTCGCCAGGACCGAGGGTGACTGAGCCGGCTTCACCTTCCACCCACAACGTCAACTCGCCCTCCAGCACATACCCGGCCTGTTCGGCGCGGTCGCTCATGGTCTGTTCACCGCTGTTGGCACCGGGGGCCAGCAGGCTGTCGAGCATCGAGAAGGCGCCGTTCATGCTTGGCGAAACGAGGATGTCGGTGATGCCGTTGGCGTAATACACCGTGCGCCGCTCGTTCGGGCGGGTGATCCAGTCCACGGCCTTGGGTCTGGGCTGGCTGTAGAAGTACGTGGTAGGTACCCCGAGGGCGTGGCTGATGGCGGTCAAGTCGGCCACGGTCGGGCGTGACAGGCCGCGCTCGACCTGGGACAGGAAGCCCACCGAACGCTCGATTTTCTGTGCGAGTTGGGCGAGGGTGAGCTTCTTGTGCTTGCGCAGGTCATGGATCAGCGCGGCAAGGGTTGCAAGTTCTTCTTGAGGCGTCATGAAATTAATTTCAAATAATTCCATGAAAAATTACAGGAATTATTTCACGCAGACAAGCCGCTTTGTCTCCATCCACTCGCGGTGCTCAGGGTCGGAAGATGAAAGGTGATACCTGCGCCTGGCCGCTGCGTTGCACACCACCGATCAGCAGCTGCAGGTTGCCTGTGTTGCGTGCCTGGACAAGCATATCGCTCATCGGCGCCTGCTGTTTGCGCAGGTTGGCGGAAGTGGGAACCTCAGGGTTGTATTTGCGCGATGAAAGGACCCGGGCGTCCGTGTTGCGCAGCGTCATCCAATACACGGTCGGTTGGCCGGGTCGACGGAAGACCAGCTCGGTGTTGAACGCAGAGTCGAAGACTTCATAGTGACTGCCCACCAGCAGCTCTTTCATCAGCATCTTGGTGTTGGTGTTGGTAGTGCGTTCCAGCAGGTTGGCCATCAAGGTGGGTCGCAGGCCCTCGGTGTTGAACCGTATCAGTTCGAATTGATTGGAAACGTCCAATGACCATTCGAACGGGCTCAGTCCCTTGGACAACGTAGGCATCAGCGCCAGCGGGTCGCTCGCCAACACCGCGCTTTGCTCAGTCAGTGCCGCATCAACGCCCTTCGTCCAGGCCCTCCAGTCATGCACGTTCTTGATCAAGTGAGCGAAGCCATTCGCGTTCAACCCCAATGGGTTGGCCCGTTCGAACAGGCGCTGGCTCAGTTGCCCCAGCGTGTGCGGGGTGAAAAGAGGGAACATCTGGCTCATATGCCGGGTAAGGGGGCGGGGAAAGGGTACTTGGGGCACCACGAGCCAGTTATCCAGTTGAGCGTTGTATTCCACGATTCTGGGTTGTTCCAGGTTGGCATTCGCGAGGACATCTTCGAACTGCGCGAACGTCGAGTGCGGTCGGTTTGTCGGTGTAATGACGGTCTTGGCGCCTTGTACGGCGACGACGGTATCGCCGGGCAGAATCGCGTAGTAATGCTCGCCGATCTTGATGTAGTCCTGTAACGCCTGGCTGGGGGTGGCGTTGCTCCGCCGCCAGATGCCCGGGCGTCCCGGTACGGCGGTCATTGCCTGGTGTTCAAAGGCTTGCCCCCACTCCAGGAAGCGCTCGGCGGCCGGGCGTTGGGTGACCGTGGGCGGCGCAGGCGCAGGCGCAGGCGGTCGGTGCGGGCCGGGCGCGGGGTCGATTGTGCCGGCCGCGTGTGAGCCCGGCAGGTCTGTGCCTCTCAAACGTGCCCAGAAGCGCTCCTGGGAAATGCGCAGGTAGGTGAAGCTTGTATCGAGCTGGTCTGGCGCCAGCCTGAGGTGCAGCACCGTTTGCATTTGATGTTCCAGCACGCGGTTCACGGGAAAATCGAATGACTCGAATACCCGTCGGGCCTGCTGCTGATCCAAATGCGGGAAGAGGTCTATCAAGGCTCTTTCGGGCTGGGTCGGGTAAGAGTTTCCACCGCGCAAGCCCAGGTACGGAGAGCGTATTTCCCACACACCTTGTGCGGTGCGGTAAAGCGGGTCGCCTTTATAAGCGCTGGGCGCCCGCCGTGGGTCCCTCAGCCGCCAGACTTGCGCATCGTTATCCCGGCGGATCGAATACCAACGCTTGTTCTCCAGCAGAAAATGCCGGGGCGCCTCATAGGTGCCCGGCGTCACAGTGTCTTGCACGTAAATCTGCTGACCCGCCCAGCCCGCCAGGGGGGAGATGCCTTCCGGCTTCTTCCTTAATGCCAGCATTGGGTTGATCGCACGGCCGCGACCTATGGCAGTACCTGTGGGCGTGACGCGCGCAGCCCCCATGACGCCATCCAGCACGGCCCCGACCATCTCACCCAAGGCACGCACGACGTACCCAGCGGCGGCCGCACGGTCGCCGAGCTGTGCGGCTTCCACGGCATTGATGATCGACAGCAGACTTCTGGACAGACCGACAGGCAACATCACCTTCACCGGGAAAAACAGGGTCGCGAAGTCCAGGGCCGCGGTGAGGACGGTCGTCGCGCTCTCGAGATTGGCCTCCTGGGTGCTGGTCGACTGTGCATTCGCGTCATTGATCACCGCCGACGCTTCTGCCTGGTAGGCCTCTTCAAGAAAATGATCGGCGATGCGGCTCAAGGCGATCACTGTCTCGTTGGCGCCGCCTTTGAGCAGGCGCTGGATACGCGGGCGTGCGCTGAGTTCTACGCGGGCGGTCAAGTAGTCACGCCACGCCGCATGATTGATGAAGTCGCGGTGCATGGCCGATGCGTCGGCGTACTCGTGAAACAACCGCCCATTGGCGGCACCAGGGGTATACACCACTAGTGACGCGACACTCTGCGTCGCAGTGGAAAACACCAGGACGCCACGAACGCGTTCACCGCGCAGCTTCAGGCGGCTGACCATGATCCGGTGTTCTTCGACGGTAGGGCGCTTGTCGTCATCGACAGGCCCGGCGAGGGCGCTCATCACCCACTTGTAGCCGCGGTCCAGGCGGTCCGGCAGGAAGTCACCGGCGATTTTCGCTTCGATGGCGTCCACCCGCAGTTGCAGGGCCATGAAGCGGACGTAACGATCTTGCTCGGCTTGCGCTTCGTCGGAACTGATCAGGCGCTTTTTCAGGAATTGCTCGTAGCTGTTGCCAATGTTGACGCTGCGCACCAGGTCTTTGATTTGCTGCGTCGTCAAGGCGGAGTAAGGTTTCTGTTCGGTGTCCGTCAGCCGCGAAAAGTGGGTGAAGTTGAGATCCAGCCATTCGACGTTTTCAAGCGCCAACTCCGTCAGGCTGAGTGCGCGCTGCGTGTAGACCGGCGTGCCTGGCTCCGATGGATGCGGCTTGCCGCCGGGCACATAACTGCCGGTAGGCCGAAGCGCATAGGTTTTGGTGTGGATGATGAGGGTGTCGGGGTCGACCGCCAGGCTGTGGTCGTCGATAAGTCGCTGGCGCAGTTGTTCATTGCTGTAGGACAGCAATACGGAGGGATCACTGAATTGGGACAACGAAGGCAGCCCTTCCGACACGGTCAGGCCTTGTAATTCATCGGTGTAGTCCTTCACCGCATGCGCCCAGGTCTGCTGGTCGTCACGGCTTGCTTCCTTGAGAAACTGCTGGAGTTGGCGCCGCAGTTTCTTGGTGTGCCGGGCTATCAATACCCCACCGACGTCGAATGCGCGGGTGAAATCGGTCACCCTGTCGAGACTTGCCGGCAAGAGCCAGGCATCCAGCGTTGCGGCCTGACGCTGGTAGTGAGTGACCATCCAGGTGAAGTCCGCTTGCGTCCGTTCATGCAGTGAGTCCTGGCTATAGAGGAAGATCGATTCCAGCCGCTCGATGTAGCGAAATTGACCGCTGGCGATCTGTTGTTGATGAAACGCCAGGCCGCTCGCCCGGTCGTTTTCGCCCATCAGGCCCAGAATATCGGTGAACGCTTGGGGGTCGTTGAGTCGACGATGCAATTCGCGATCGAGGCTTGCCAGCGAATCGAAGGCTTCGAAGCCGCTGTTCGGCAGAAACAGCAAGACGCTGCCGACATTGGCCTGGGGTGTGATGTCACGCACCTGCGGTGGCGGCTCCTCACCCGCGCGGTGTACCTGGTCATCGTCCTGGTCACGGGCCGTGAGCACGAATGCGCCATACAGCGGGATATCCCGGGACAATTTGTCCTTGACCGCCAGCCCGTAGGCACAGGGACGATAGCCGTTCAAGGCACGACGGGATGCGGCATCCGGGTAGCCCATGACGCGCAGGAGCAGCAACTCGCTCGCTACATCGAGCACGCCATCAAGCTTCAACAGTTCCGCTTCGGCCCTCATTACGTCCAGGCGTTTCTCGGCCAGCCATTGCTTGCAGGTCCGCGTATCGTGGGGGCCGATGGGGGCATTCCAGAAGTGCTCCACATAGGTCTTGAAGCCCACGGCCAGGGTGCTGGTGAAGGTGTCGAGAAAACGGTCGAATGCTTGCGGGGTAAGACCCTGTACGGCACCGTCGTCACGGCCGTCGCTGGTCAGGTGGAAATGGGTCGGTTGCCCGGCATAGTGGGCGGCCTGTCGGGTGACCAGGCGTTCCACGACCGCATCCAGGAGGGTGGGTAGTAACGGGGTGGATGCGTCCTGCCGTGCGGTGGTGGTCGTGTTTGCTCCATGAGCTGTGGGCGCGGGGTCGATCCTGAGGAATGTCTTGGTCAGGTCGAGGGGCGTGGCCAGTGTGTTGAACGATTGATTGAACGCGTCCTGCACAAAGCTGCGGAAGGTGGGTTGTCGTTGGAACTGCTCGTTGATTTGGGCATTCAGCGTCTGGATTTTTTCGGTCAGGCGCATTTCCCGGCGGCTGTCGCGTGTGTGCAAAGTGGTGAGCATCGGGCTGGATAGGGCGTTGCTGTATCCCATGGCAATTACCTGCAAAGAAAGGTGAGCGGCCATGGTGGTGCTGGCGCGGGCACGCCGTGCGCTACTCAGGTAACACGTCAAGGCGGCACCTGGGAGGCGTCTGTCGCGGCGACGGAATGTTTGCGTGGCGCAGCGGTCCCAGCCTGGTAAGCCCCCATCATTGAAGGAGCACCCATGAAATCCAGATCCCTCGCTGCCTGCCTGCTGGTCGCCACCAGCCTGTCCACCGCCAGCTTTATCGTGCAGGCCGGTGACACCCCACAGGAAACCGTACAACCTTCGAACATCAATACCCGTGACTTGAAAGAAGGTGACCGTGCCCCGGATATCCTGATGCGCAAGGAGTCGGCCGTCAGCGACTGGAAAAAGCGCGGTCTCAAACAGCCTGAAGAAGACAGCCAGTGGGCGCGGGTAGGCGATAAGTTCGTGCTGCTCAAAACCACCAACGGCACCATTCTCGAGATCACCCCTGTCAAGAAATGACCTTGCATTTGTGCCCTGTTCCTGAGTTAAGGTAGCCGGCTGAAACGGCCGTGTTACCTTCAAGGAAAGAGAGCAGGATGCTTGCGACAATAAGAAACTACCCCCGCACTGTTAACCTGTTGCTGTCCGCCACATTGCTGCTCACGCTGGCCAAGGCAATCACGTTTCCCTACCTGGTGATCTACCTCACCCACCATTTTTCCCTCGACATCACCCAGGTTGGCCTGGTGATCGGCAGTTCGTTGATCGTCGGCTCGCTGCTCAGTGTGTATGGCGGTTTCCTGGTCGACCGTATCAACAGTTATCGGTTGTTGCTGACCTTCAGCGTGCTATTTGTGCTGGGCTTTGTCGGTACTGTTCTGGCCCAGAACATCTGGGCGTTCTACAGCTGCCTGATCCTGATCAACCTGGCTTATGCGGTGATCGATATCGCGGTCAAGGCCGGTTTTGCCAGCCTGTTGCCCGAAGACGCCCGCAGCGAAGTGTTTTCCATCAAGTACACCCTGACCAACATCGGTTATGCGGTTGGGCCCGCTTTCGGGGCGGTGCTGGCCAAGCTGGATATCAGCGTGCCGTTTATCCTTTCGGCGCTGTTGGGGGTAGGGTTTTTCCTGCTGTATTGGCGCTGGGGCGACCGTACCCTGGCCACCGTTGATGCCACGCAAAAGCCGGTGCCATTCCTTGCCGTCGGGCGAGTACTTTTAAGGGATCATCGTCTCGTGTGCTTCACTCTCGGCGGTGTACTCAGTGCCGTGGTGTTCGGCCAGTTCACCGCGTGGCTGTCGCAATACCTGGTGACCACCACCACCGCCGAATACACCTACACCGTGGTCAGCGCCGTGCTGACCACCAACGCGGTGTTGGTGATTGCCCTGCAATACCTGATCGGGCGGCGTATATCGCACCGTTACCTCGGCCAGTGGCTGGTCGCGGGCCTGGGCATGTTCATGCTGGGGATCATCGGGTTTGCGCTGTCCACCAGCGTACTGTGGTGGGTGCTGGCGATGGCGGTGTTCACCGTGGGGGAGATCATTGTGTTCCCGGCCGAGTACATGTTCATCGACCGGATCGCTCCGGACCACTTGCGCGGCATGTACTACGGGGCACAGAACCTGTCCAACCTGGGCGCCGCGCTGGGGCCGGTGTTGTGCGGGCTGGTGCTGGCCAGCCTGCCGGCGCATTACATGTTCTGGATGCTGGGAGCGTTTATCGTCGGGGGCGGGGTGTTCTACTTTATTGGGGCGTCGTTGAAGGCAAGTCATCCAGCGTGAGCTTGCCCATGGTGTTGCTCTGCAGTTCGTAACGCAGCTCTTCCACCATCTTTTCCACTTCTTGCGGGGTCTGCAGGCGGTTGGTGCTGATCCCGGTGACGACCAGGTCGACCCGGCCGGTTTCGGCGTCATAGACCTTGAGGGTCAGGGACGCATCCCGGCACAGGGTGAACTCGCACGTCAGCGGCGACAGGCCTTCTTCGATGCAGTTTCGCAGTTGAGAGAGGGTAAACATGCGGGTTCCTTCAGGCATTCAGTTTGATACCTTGAAGGTTATTGACTAGCCGTCGCCGCAATAAGGCGAATTCGCACTAGGTGCACTAGTGCATTTGCACTGTCACGGCTTGTTTTTGACCCGCAATTCCCCGGCGAACAGCCCGCGTTCACGGGCCCAGACGATGGCAGCGCTGCGGCTGTGCACCCCCAGTTTGGAGTACACCGTGGCCACATGATTACGCACGGTGTTGGGCGCCAGTTTCAGGCGCGAGGCGATCTCCTTGTCGGCCAGCCCCTCACAGATCAGGCCCAGTACATCGCGCTCGCGGGCGGTAAGGTCGGTAAAGGCCACGTTCGTTTGGCTGGCGCTGTTGACGCTCTTGGCGTTGGCCAGTTTTTCGATCAACGTCTGGCTGAACCACGAGGCGTCCTGCATCACTTCCTCGATGGCCGCCACCAGCTCCAGCTCCGAGCGTTTGCGTTCGGTGATGTTCATCATCACCATCAGGTAGCAGGGCACGTCCTGGATGATCACGGTGTCGGCGGAGACCACGCAGTCGATCACCTCGTTGCCTTTCTTGCGCACCTTGAGGTCCTGGCCGTCGAGGTTGCCGGCTTTTTCCAGGCTGGCGAACAACTGTGCGGCAGCCTGGGGGCTGTCGATAAAGTCGATGTCCTCGATCGATTTGCCGATCAGCTCTTCACTGATGTAGCCGGTGATGCTCATGAAGGCTTCGTTGATATCCACCACCTGGCGGTTACCGGCGCTGCACACCAGGGTCGGCACCGGAGTCAGGCGGAAGGATTTGGCGAAGCGCTCCTCACTCTGACGCAGGGCAATTTCCGCTTTGCGCCGTGGCTCCAGGTCCATGAAGGAAAACAGCATGCAGTCCTCTTCGTTCATGTCCAATGGCTGGCCAGCAACGATTACCAGCTTGCTGCCGCCTCCGGGCAGCCGTAGCTCCGCCTGCATCTGCGGGATGGTCGCGCCTTCGCCCAGGCGCTGGATGGCCAGGTCCTTGCGTTCGGCCTGTTCCAGTACATCCAGTTCATACACCGATTTGCCGATGACCTGGTCGCGGTTGTAGCCGGTCATCTCCAGGAAACCCTGGTTGACCTTGATATAGCGCAGGTCGCTGAGGCGACAGATCACCGCCGGCGCCGGGTTGGCATTGAAGGTTTTTTCGAAGCGCTGCTCGGCGCTGGCCCACTCGGTGGCGTCGCTGAGGATCAGCACCAGCAGTTCCGGTTCACCGTGGGAGTCGGTGATCACCAGGCTGCGCAGGCGGTGCACCCAGGTTTTTTCTTCGTCGGCGGTGGGCGTGACTTCCACCACCACGTCGCTGAACTCATCGCCCGCCGCGGCCCGGGCCAGCGGGTAGTTGTCTGCCTGCACCGGGTGGTTGTTGCGGTAGCGCAGGGCAAAGCGTTCGGCGTATTGCTGCCCGTTGGCCCCCAGCCCCATCACGTCACCCACGCCATGCATGGTCAGCGCGGCCTCATTGGCCCACAGGATGGTCTGGTCGACCTCGGCCAGAATCACCCCGTCGGACAGGCCGGAGATGATCTGCTGCAACTGGCGGCGGTTGGTTTCCTTGGCAAGCACATCCTGGGTCATAGGTCTTCCTGAGAGTGGGCGCATGGAATTACGACACCTGGGGCTCAGGATAGTGCAGGTGCACCAGGCGCAGACCTGCGTAAAATGCCCGTTTCATACGTATCAGGCACAGGTGCATTTTGAGCGCAGGCAAAGCCGTCGGACTGTTGTTACTCACCTCACTGCTGACGGCGTGCGGCACCTCGCCGCCACGTACACCAAATGATCTGTGCGGCATCTTCCGCGAAAAAGACGACTGGTACGACGCTGCCAAAGTCACGCAAAAACGCTGGGGCGTACCGATCCAGGTGCCGTTCGCGATCATGTATCAGGAGTCCGGCTTCCATCAGGACGCCTTGGCCCCGCGTAAATACCTGCTGTGGATCATTCCCTGGGGCCGCGTCTCCACCGCCGCCGGCTACGCCCAGGCCAAGGACGAGGTGTGGAACGACTACCGCAAGAGCACCGGCCGCAGCGGCGCCAGCCGCCAGGACTTCGACGACGCCATCGACTTCGTCGGCTGGTACATGGACAAGACCTACACCATCAACGGCGTCTACAAATACGACGCCTACGGCCAGTACCTGAACTACCACGAAGGCTGGGGCGGCTATCGCCAGCGCACCTACGCCGCCAAGGCCTGGCTGCCAACGGTAGCCAGCAAGGTACAGGCGCGGTCGCAGATGTATGCGGCGCAATATGCGCGGTGCAAGGATGACTTGGGGCGGGGGTTCTGGAGTCGGTTCTGGCATTGGTCTTAAGGGGCAGCCCTTTCAAGGTCTTAAGGTCACAGGCGGTAAGTACCCTGTGGCGAGCGGGCTTGCCCCGCGTTGGGTCGCGAAGCGACCCTGGAGGAAGGAATGCGGTGAATCAGGCACTCCTCGGCCGCTGGTTTTGGGGCCGCTTCGCAGCCCAACGCGGGGCAAGCCCGCTCGCCACAGTTGCAGTGACCGCCCTATTGGGAGGGTATCGTGAAGAGCACAGCGTGGGGATGAGCTACATCTGAATCAACCAACCCACCAAAGGCACTATCATCAGCGTACTCAACGCCATTGAGGTGACATTGCCAATGTACGGGTGAAAGTGTGCGGGCAAGCGACCTGCAATTGCACAGGCCAGTGGCGGCGCGATCAAAGCCCCGAGCAGTGCACTTGAACCGATGACGGTCCAACTGCCACCGTGGGTCAATACAGCCGCCGGGACCACTGAGACCAGTGGAACGTAGGTCGGATACCATCCGCGTTTCTTCCACTGTTTTCGCCAGATCGCGACACCCAGTGCCGATGTCAGCGCCTGGGCCGCTATCAGGGGCAACACCAGGCCTGATCCATACGCCGGGCTGATCGGGTTCAGCGCATAGGCTACCAGTACACCTGCCAGCAACCCGAGACTGGCAAGTTCGTTCCCGAAAAAAGGCGCTTCGGAAAAATCTGCGAGCACCCGACGCAGACTCCAGGCAATACCATAAGTGGGGGGCGGGGCGGGGGCCGGTTTGGCGAGGGCTATGTAATCAGAACTCACCAACGACGGCACTCGGCGACAAAGTACAAACGCAATGACGCTGCCGAGTGCCATGCCCACCACGTTGCCGATCACCACTGGAAGACCCAGTGGAACGCATACGAAGTTCACGATCAGCAGACAAAGGGGGGTCACCAGCAATGCGCCGAATACCGCACCGTTTACGGCAACTTTCCAGCCGCCGCCGAACATCAGCACCATGGCTGCCGGTAACGAGACGAATGCCGCAAACGTGGGTTGCCACGTTTGTGCGGTGACGCTCCAACCCCACAGAAGATTGCTCAACATCAGCCCCAGCAGTGAACTTGTCACCAACCAAGGCCATAGCCCTGTTCCGTAGGAAATAGAAAACCCTTGCCAGGCTTTACCGTGCTTGCTCGCCCACCATGCAAGGTAGGCGCCGCCCAACAAACCGAGCGATGCCAGTTCGTGCTTGTAGAAGGCTACTTCACTGATATCCCCGACTATCCACCGCAGCCAGGCAACGGGATGGGGCAGGCTTGTGATCATCTCGGTATAGCCCGGCCAGGACCACTGGTTGCTAAGTGCAACCCACAGCATCAATAGCACGCTGGCTAATCCCAACATCAGGACGGTTATATCGGCCATGGACCGGCGGGGCCTCGTTTCTGTAATGAGTGTTTTCATACAGAGCCCTCCGATCAGCGTGGAAGGGCAGGGTGGCGGGAGTAGCCAAGCATTTGATCGTAGAGATCATTGCGTCGATCACGCTGCAGGTCATTAAGGCTGTTCCAGATCGGAGCACTGCGGGCGCTGGTGATATCAATGTCGGCGAACAGGATTTCCTGGCGATTGGCTGAAGCTACCGGGCCTATAGGCCAGCCGTTGGTTCCGGCAATCAACGAGCATCCGAGGTAGCGCGCTTCCCGCTCTTCGCCAATGCGGCTGGCGGCAGCGATAAACACGTTATTGACGTGGGCGGCGGTCATCGTCAGGTACGACGCCATGCATTTGCCTGCCTCATCGAACAGGGGCGGAGGCGTCCACACCCAGTTGTTCAGGCTGCAAATGATATCGGCGCCCTGCTGGCTGAGAATACGTGGCACCTCCGGGAACCAGATATCCCAGCAAATCAGCAAGCCAATGCGGCCTATCGGCGTTTCAAATACTGGAAATCCGCTATCACCAGGCGTGAACCAGAGCTTTTCCAGGTTCCATAGATGTGCCTTGCGGTATTTGCCGATGAACCCATCGGGACCTAGCAGCACAGCCGTATTGAATAACTGCATACCGTCTATTTCGCACAGGCCCGCCACCAGGTACACCTGGTGCTTGCAGGCAAAATCTGCCCACGCCCGCACACTATCGCCGCCTGGTATCAGCTCTGCATGATCAAAGGCGTCCTGGCGGCTGCTGAAGAAATACCCGCAATTGGTAAGTTCGGGCAGTACGATCAGATTCGCTCCACCGTTTGCCGCCTCGGTCGCCAGTGCAAGACTTTGACGCAGGTTGTTGGTTCGGTTGTTCATGCCAACCTGAGGGTCCAGTTGGATGACGGCTACGCGGGCGGGGCTTGCTGGTTCGCTCATGGCGGTGACCTCTTATTGTTATGCAACCGGGAGTCGGTTGGGTGTTTATAAGAGGCGAACAAATGTTTAATTAAAAGTCAGGTGATTCCCGTTGCGTTGTAGTCTCTTTCTTTTACGGTTCAGCTTTGTAGAGTGGGTAGTCATGCATCGTAAAGTCGCCATTGAAATCGGCTTGGGTTTTACTGCAAATGTTTATCACGGTATCAATTGCTCCCCTGAAGCAAGGTTCCGTCCAACCCGCATCTACGGAGAAAGATTCACCGCAGAGATACAAACCTGAGGTGTGAGAAAAATCTCGATTGTATTTCAGTAGCTTCATGGCGTCGTAATAAGTACCTGCACGATAAAGTTTTGCACAGCCAAGGGAGTTTTTATCATTCATCCACCGTTGAACCACCGCGTTATCGCGTCCGATATACGGTGATATTCTTTCCTTTATATTGGCAGATTTCAAAAGAATTCTGTCGAGGTCTTCGATGCACCGGTCAACCAGTTCTTTGTCAGTAAATATCGATAGTTTGGTAGCGTCGTCTTCCCATGTGTAGCTGAGAAGGATGCAATCGTAGGTATTGGTAGCGTTGTAGCGGTAAGTGTATACGTCATGAATCAAGCTATCTGTGACGATGGCTTGAGGGATTTTTTTATTTTGAGAGAGAAACGACTTTTTGAGAGGTGCGTACACCTTGCAGCTGGTTTCCCAGTGGGCTGACTTATAGGCTTCTATGACTTCAAATGGAAGCATTTCCTGGGTGAAGTTTTCAATTGATATGTGTGTTTCGATCAGCCACGAAGGCAGTGTCATTACCACAGAGTCGTAATCGATGAACTCTTTCTTTGCCTGTTCTTTTTGTGTGATGTTCCAGTCGAAATAGACCCGTATTTTCCCGTTCTTTAGTTTCTTGAGCTTTGTCACTGCACTGCTGGTCATGAAACCTGAATGACTTTTTATGAGGTGCTCGTATAGAGACTCATGTGTTTCTTGGGATTTGATGAAAAGGAGTGATTCGGCCAGTGAACCAAGGCCGATGTAGGTGGGTTTGTTGAATGCAAGGCCTCTTGAATCCAAGGTCTCTGGATGATTCAAGTAAGGCGATGCTATCGGTTTACCGTCCACGTCTACGCGCCCGTGGATTAATTGCAGATGACTGCTGAATCCAAATATCGCCGTGCGAAGTGGGTAAAGCGAGCATACGTCATAGAATGCCCCCCAACTGCCGTCACCAATGCCGATGGCGTAGAAAACAGCGGATTCCTGTGCGGTCATACCCAAACCACCGAAGTTTCCAGGGTCGCTGTGGTGCCAGCCATCAAGGCTTGGCATTTTTACCAATTCGCGGAAGGAAACACTTTCATATTTTTTGACGATTGAATTCCACATGTGCTCCCAGCCTTCACAACCGTAATGCTCGGAGACAATCAGCGTCATTCGCTCGGCGAAGGTTTTCCATTTTGCGAAAACACTAGCCAGTGTTTGACCGGGAGGCGGTGTTTTGCCATCAGTATTTTTCCAGATAAGCATTGTGGGTTCGGTGCTGTCATCTATGCTCCCTTCACGTAGAAATATACCCGTGGACCGGACTGCAGGGCTGCCTGGGTTGGGAAAGTCTGTATGGCGCAATTCGAACTCGTTGGCGTAATAGGCCATGAGTGAACGCCCATCTTTAGGCAGTTCGTTTGATTTATTGAAGAACGGCATTCTCATTGCGCCCATTTCGAAAGGTGGTCTTCCAACGGTATCGGTATTGTTATTTCCAAGGGCCGTAAGGTGCCTGCCGCCTATACGTTGTGACTTTTCAATTAACGTTATGTTTGTGAAACCACATCGGTAAAGTTCACGTGCAGTTGTCAGTCCAGTAATGCCAGCGCCAATGATGCAAATTTTATGATGTGGCTCAGTGGCTTGGGCAATGCCATTGAATTGTTCCACCAAGGTGCGGTAGTCAAAACATAAGTCTGGTGGGTTTGGAAAGCTGGCCGCCCATTTGCTCTTGCTGGAGCGCTTTTTTCGATGAGCGTGTTGGGCTGTATCTGCGGGGTAATTAAAGGTGGAACCGATGGTCATTCTGATATTTCCTGTTCAGAGTTAACGGACTCTGAAAGGATGGATGTGAGCGCTGCTGGCCAGAAATAGGTTGCAGTTGGGTTTTGATGAGGGAAGTTCGTATTTTTTTGTAGGGGCGGTGCAAAAGATTTAGAGTGGGAGAGCATGCTTCACCCTTAACGACAGAGTATTACGAGCGAGGCTGCATGCACTCCAGTGAACGAGAATGGGCAGTGACCGACGAAGACTAGCCACGTGATTTGAGCGGCGCAAGCGGTTGGGATTCTTTCGGAAACGTTCTGCGAGATAAAGGGAAATGTCACTGACTTGAGGTGTGTCATCTCTCCAATATTCCGTATGGCGCCATAAGATCAAGGCGCAAAAACTGACATTAGTTCTCTGGCGCAAAGGTCTCGCACATCGTCATCATCACGGCACGCAAGCTTGCTTGAGGGGTAGCGGGCTTTTTTCATTGGTGTGTCATGTGTGTACAAAAAACGCATTGCCATTTAGCGGTGTGTAATATGCACACCTAAAGGTGGGCGATGAGAAGTCGAGAGGTGATTGACCTGTTGGTTGCAGATGGTTGGGTGGCGGTGAAGGGGAGTCATCACCAGTTCAAACACCCTGTGAAGCGGGGAGAGTAACCGTCCCTCATCCCAAGTCGGAGATTGCAGTATTTTCAAGTCAGTGCGGTTTAATGCCTCTTTGCCGGAACACCTGTTGCAACGCATTGATGAGCGTGTGCAGAAGGACCATCGCTATGCATCGCGGTCAGGGTTCTTGGCGACTGCCGCACTGCGCGAGCTTTCAGCGTAAACCAACTCAAGCAAACACTATCTATCCAACGGATTCCCCATGAGCCCCGAAGAACTCCAAATCACCGACATCCGCCCCGGCACCGGTAAAGCCGTGGTCAAGGGCGCGCTGATCACCACCCAATACACCGGCACCCTGGAAGATGGCACGGTGTTCGATTCGTCCTGGGAACGCGGCAAGCCGTTCCAGTGTGTGATCGGCACCGGGCGTGTGATCAAGGGCTGGGACCAGGGCTTGATGGGCATGCAGGTCGGCGGTGTGCGGACCTTGTTCGTGCCGGCGCATCTGGCCTATGGCGAGCGGTCGATGGGCGCGCATATCAAACCCAACAGCAACCTGCGTTTTGAGATTGAGTTGCTGGAAGTACTGACGCGGGATGATTGAGACCTCCTGGATAAACACTTCCTGAACCCTCCCTGAAGAATCTTCTTATTCACCATACGGAAACTTTCCTACGGTTTACTCTCCCATCATCGGGGCGTAAGCTTCGCGCGTTTTCATCAATAGCGGAGACCCTCAGTGGGTACTTGTTCGAGTGACAGTAGTCGGCCGGTTTCAGTAACCGGCACAGGCTTGGCAAGGTAACGCGCATTTTTCCGATGCCGTTGTCTCGCCACTAAAAGCGAGAAGCGGCATCCCGGCAGCGGCCAGTCCTGGCACCTGCCCGAATCCCTCTCATCGACGCTGACCAGCACCCGGTTCACCTCGGGATGCTACGGACGCGCCTGTCCTTTGCGGCAGGCGGGCCAAAGTGGCTGTGCCTGTAAACAGGGCGCGGCGCACAGGGCAGTACCTGCACGACGGTTTTTTCCTCGCGCAGGAGTAACACCATGAACCTCACTCTGCTCAAAGAGTTCTTTGCCGGCTTCCTGCGGACCCGGCACATCGCCCGGCATTTCCGCCGCCTGGCGATGCTCGAAACCGTGACCGACGCCAGCGTCAGCCGCGAAGTGCCGCCGACCCTGGCGCAAACCCTGGTGGTCTCGGCCAACAGCAGTGCCGTGCAATTGCTCGGTACCCTGGGCAGTCACGCCGAGGGGTTGAATACCCAGGAAGCCGACGCCCTGCGCGTGCAATACGGCCTCAACGAAGTCGAGCATGAGCAGCCGCTGCCTTGGTGGGTGCACCTGTGGCACTGCTACAAGAACCCGTTCAACCTGCTGCTGACGTTGCTGGCGGTGATCTCGTGGCTGACCGAAGACATGAAGGCCGCCACGGTGATTTTCTCCATGGTGGTGCTGTCGACGCTGCTGCGTTTCTGGCAGGAGGCCAAGTCCAACAAGGCTGCCGATGCCCTCAAGGCGATGGTGAGCAACACCGCCACCGTGCTGCGTCGCGATGAAGCCAAGCGCATCGAACTGCCGATCAAGCAATTGGTGCCGGGCGACCTGATCGTGCTGTCCGCCGGTGACATGATCCCCGCCGATTGCCGCGTGCTCAGTGCCAAGGACCTGTTCGTCAGCCAAGCGGCGATGACCGGCGAATCGATGCCGGTGGAAAAGTTCGCCCAGCAGCAGGACGCCAAGACCCGCAACCCGCTGGACCTGGAGAACATCCTGTTCATGGGCACCAACGTGGTGTCCGGCGCGGCGACGGCGGTGATCCTGACCACCGGCAACAGCACCTATTTCGGCGCGCTGGCCCAACGTGTAACCGCCACCGACCGTGCAACCACCTCGTTCCAGCACGGCGTCAACAAGGTCAGCTGGTTGCTGATCCGCTTCATGTTCGTGATGGCGCCGCTGGTGCTGTTCATCAACGGCTTCACCAAGGGTGACTGGACCGAAGCGCTGTTGTTTGCGCTGTCGATTGCCGTGGGCCTGACCCCGGAAATGCTGCCGATGATCGTGACCTCCACCCTGGCCAAAGGCGCGGTGTTCCTGTCGCGCAAAAAAGTCATCGTCAAGCGCCTGGACGCGATCCAGAACTTCGGCGCCATGGACGTGCTGTGCACCGACAAGACCGGCACCCTGACCCAGGACAAGATCTTCCTGGCGCGCCATGTGGACGTGTGGGGCGAAGAGTCCGATGACGTGCTGGAAATGGCCTACCTCAACAGCTACTACCAGACCGGCCTGAAAAACCTGTTGGATGTAGCGGTGCTGGAGCACGTGGAGGTGCATCGCGAGTTGAAGGTCGGCACCGCGTTCCAGAAAATTGATGAGATCCCGTTCGACTTCAACCGCCGCCGCATGTCGGTGGTGGTCGCCGAACAGGGTCAACCGCACCTGCTGATCTGCAAGGGCGCCGTGGAGGAAATCCTCTCGGTGTGCAACAACGTGCGCCATGGTGAAACCAATGAGGCGCTGACTGAAGAGTTGCTGGCGCGCATTCGTCAGGTGACGGCAGCGTTCAACGAAGAAGGCCTGCGCGTGGTCGCCGTGGCCGCACAGCCGATGGCACCAGGGCGCGATACCTACAGCCTGGCGGATGAGAAAAACCTCACGCTGATCGGCTACGTTGCCTTCCTCGATCCACCGAAGGAAAGCACCGCGCCCGCGCTCAAGGCGCTGAAAGCCCACGGCGTCGCCGTGAAAGTGCTGACCGGTGACAACGAACTGGTCACCGCCAAGATCTGCCGCGAAGTGGGCCTGGAGCAACAAGGCCTGCTGATGGGCAACGACATCGAGGACATGACTGACGCCGAACTGGCCAAGGCCGTGGAAACCACCAATGTGTTCGCCAAGCTGACGCCAAGCCACAAGGAGCGCATCGTGCGCCTGCTCAAGGCCAATGGGCATGTGGTGGGCTTCATGGGGGATGGCATCAATGATGCGCCGGCACTGCGTACTGCCGACATCGGTATTTCGGTGGACAGTGCGGTGGACATCGCCAAGGAAGCAGCCGACATCATCCTGTTGGAAAAGAGCCTGATGATCCTGGAGGAGGGCGTGCTGGAAGGCCGGCGCACCTTCGCCAACATGCTCAAGTACATCAAGATGACCGCCAGTTCCAACTTCGGCAATGTGTTTTCGGTGCTGGTGGCCAGTGCGTTCATCCCGTTCCTGCCGATGCTGCCGATGCATTTGCTGGTGCAGAACCTGCTGTATGACATTTCGCAGATTGCGATCCCGTTCGATAACGTCGATGACGAGATGCTGAGCAAACCTCAACGCTGGCAACCGGGAGATGTCGGCCGTTTCATGCTGTTTTTCGGGCCGATCAGTTCAATCTTTGACATCACCACGTTCGCACTCATGTGGTATGTCTTCGATGCCAACACCCCCGACCACCAGACCCTGTTCCAGTCCGGCTGGTTCGTGGTGGGGCTGCTGACCCAGACGCTGATCGTGCACATGATTCGCACCCCGAAGATTCCGTTCCTGCAAAGCCGCGCGGCGATGCCGTTGATGGCGATGACCGGCGTGATCATGGCGGTGGGGATTTTCCTGCCGATGGGGCCACTGGCGCACTACTTCAAATTGCAGGCGCTGCCGTCGCTGTACTTCGTGTTCCTGCCGGTGATCCTGCTGGCATACATGGCGCTGACCCAGGCGGTGAAGGGGTACTACATCCGTAAGTTTGGCTGGCAATGAACAGGGAAGATTTCCTATGCAAGCAATCAACAACATCAACCTCGAATCCCTGGTCGACACCCTGGTCAGCCTCACCGCAGCCTTCATCCTGGGTGGCCTGATCGGTTTTGAGCGTCAGTACCGCCAGCGCACGGCGGGCCTGCGCACCAACGTGCTGGTGGCGGTGGGCGCGGCGATTTTTGTCGACATGGCCAGCCGGCTCGGCGGTGCGGAAGGTGCGGTGCGGGTGGTGGCCTATGTGGTGTCGGGCATCGGCTTTCTAGGTGCCGGCGTGATCATGCGCGAAGAAGGCAATGTGCGCGGGCTCAACACGGCGGCCACCCTCTGGGCGTCGGCGGCGGTGGGCGCTTGCGCGGGTGCCGACCTGGTCCTCGAAGCGCTGCTGGGCACGCTGTTTGTGCTGGCGGCCAACACCTTGCTGCGTCCCATCGTCAATAACATCAACCGTCAGCCACTGGACGTGGTGTCGGCGGAAGTCACCAACATCTTGTACGTGGTTGCCCGGCGTACCCAGCAAAAGGCCGTTCTGGCTTTGCTGGAGGCCGAGCTGGCGCGCTGTAACTACCCGGCCAGCGATGTGGATGTGCGGCCTTTTGGCACGGAAGAAGTGGAAATCGAAGCCACCCTGGCCGTGACCTCGGTAGACGGTGATGAGCTGGACGCCCTGGTGGCGCGAATCTCGATGTCGACCCTGGTGGTGCAAGCGTTCTGGAGCCCCAGTACCACCGAGTAGTCCCCGCCTGTCAGGCCTTGCCCCGCGCTCAGCTGGTCATGCTATGACTAGGAAAAGTCCTACAAGCATTGGAGACTATCCCTTCATTTGACCGGACACGCCGTTGTTAAGGTTGCGCGCTTGCGTCTTCCCAGGAGGCAGGGCGCAGCTCTACGTGTTTAGCGTGTTCTATCAAAAGGAGGGGTCTGTACTGCCTGAGGTGTCATGCAGAGTAATCAGTACCGTTTGTCGGAACTGTTACTTTTCACAGGTAGATAGGTCCCGTGTGATATGTAAGCGTACTGATCCCTCGGGGAGTCTTATGAGCAAAGCTTTAATTGTGGACGATCACCCTTTTATCCGCGCCACCGTGAAGTACCTGTTGAAGCAGGAGGGCTTCGATACCATCTTTGAAGCGGGCAACGGCGCCGACGCCATGCAGATTGCTCGGGAGGAGCGCCCGGATCTGGTTATCCTCGATCTGGCAATGCCAAAGCTTGGTGGGCTGGAGGTGATCAGCCGGATAAAGGCGCTGGGACTGCCCTGCAAGATCCTGGTGCTCACGTCCTACCTGGCGGTATTTTTCTCAACTCGCTGCATGCGTGCCGGGGCCATGGGCTTTGTTGCCAAGACCGGTGAACTGGACGAATTGCAAAAGGCGATCAGGGCCATCAGGGCCGGTTACAGTTGCTTCCCGAGCACGGCCACCAGTTCAGTTCGCCGCGACGATTTGCAGACCACCGAACAGGAGTTGGTGGAGGCGCTGTCCGACCGCGAATTGACGGTACTGCAAAAACTGGCGCTGGGCCTGGGCAACAAGGAAATCGCCGAGGATATGCTGTTGAGCCACAAGACCATCAGCACCTACAAGACCCGCCTCAAAGAGAAGCTGCGCATGTCCTCGGTGGTGCACCTTTCCAAGTTTGCCCAGCGCAATCATCTGATCTGAAATGACCACCTCCCGGCTGGTGACATTCACGGCCATCCTGCTGATGGGGCTGTTGCCCTGTGCAGCGATGGCCCTGGACGAACCGCATGCCCTTCGACTGCTCGGCCATTCCACCCTGGAGCACCCAACAGTAGCGCTGGATGACAGCGACTGGCAGTGGCTGCGCGAGCGCCGCAGGTTGGTGATGGGCGTGTCGGCACCCGACTACGCACCGTTCGACCTGAGCAACGACAACGATTTTGAAGGCATCACGGCTGACTACACGTGGCTGATCAGCCTGATCTTGAATGTACCTATCGAGGTTCGGCGCTACGACACCCGTGATGAAGTGATCGAGGCGCTCAAGCTGGGCGAGGTGGATCTGGTGGGGTCGGCCAATGGTTATGAGGCGGCCGACAAGGCGTTGGTACTGTCGCGTTCCTACGCCAATGATCAACCGGTGCTGGTGACCCGCACGGGTGAAAGCCATTCCTTGAGCGCCGACCTGGCCGGCAAGCGCGTGGCGATGCTCTACCACTATATGCAACCCGAAGCTGTCCAGGCCTTTTACCCCCAGGCGCAACTGTTGTTGTACGGTTCGACTCATCAGGCTATCGGCGCCGTGGCTTTCGGCCAGGCGGATGTCTACCTGGGCGATGCCATCAGCGCCCGCTATCTGATCAACAAGAACCACCTTAATAACGTGCGCATGGCAGACTTTTCCGCGCTGGAGGTCAACCCGTTCGGGTTCGCGTTTACTGCCGACAACCAGCGTCTGTTGACGATCATCAATGCCGCGCTGGCTGTTATCCCGGCCAGCCAGCAGATGGAAATCCTGCGTCGCTGGAGTGCCGGCGGCAGTGGGTTCCTGGAGGCTGACCGATTACGCTTGAGTGACAGCGAGCAGCGTTGGCTGGAGAAGCATCCCCGGGTGAGAGTGGCAGTACTGGATAAGTTCGTGCCGCTGTCATTTTTCAATGAGCAAGGGCAGTTCATGGGGTTGAGTGACGAGGTATTGTCGCGGATCAGCTTACGCACGGGCTTGAAGTTCGAAGTGGTGCAGGGCAGTTCGCTGCCTCGGCAAGTCGACGAGGTCAGCGCCGGCCAGATGGACATGCTGGCGGTGATTACGCCCAGTGTCGAGCGTTCCGAAAAGGTGCGCTTTACCCGGCCCTACCTGTCCAATCCCTATGTGCTGGTGGTGCGCGCTGGCGACGAGCGTCTGCTGACTCTGGAGGACATGCCTGGCAAACGCCTGGCGTTCATTGGCGGCAACAGCCTCGCCGCGCAGATCGCCCGGGACTATCCAGGGATCGAGTTTGTCGACGTCGAGAACCCGGAGCAGGCCATGGAATGGGTGGCCAAGGGGAGTGCCGACGCGACAGTCATTTCATTGATCAGCGCACGCTACATGATCACGCGCAACTATCGCGATCGGCTGCGTATCACCAGCACGGTGGGTACGGAACCGGCGCGGATTGCCTTCGGCGTCAACCGCAGCCAGTTGGAGTTGTATTCGATCCTCGAGAAGGCGTTGTTGAGCATTACGCCGGAAGAGATGGACGAACTGACCAATCATTGGCGCAGTGAAATCATTATTGAAGACAGCTACTGGGTCAGTCATCGCAACGTGATTATCCAGGGGTTTGGCCTGGCCGCGCTGTTGTTGCTGATCACCCTGGGCTGGGTGTTCTACCTGCGCAACCTGATTCACAAGCGTGCCCAGGCCGAACGCGCCTTGAGCGACCAGATGCGCTTTATGAGCGTTCTGATCGACGGCACGCCTCACCCGATTTATGTGCGCGACCGCCAGGGGCGCTTGATGGCGTGCAACAACGCGTACCTTGACGTGTTCGGCTTCAAGCTGGAGGACGTGATCGGCAAGACTGTTGTGGAGACCGATACGGGCAACCCGCCCCAGGCCCAGTCGTTCCATGCGGACTACCTGGACTTGATGGAGCGCGGTGAGCCACAGATTCATGACCGAGTGCTGAAGGTGCCCGGTGGCGGTGTGCTGACGATTTACCAGTGGATGCTGCCGTACCGTGATAGCAACGGCAACGTGGTGGGCATGATTGCCGGCTGGGTGGACGTGAGCGAGCGCCAGCGCCTGTTGGGTCAGTTGCGGGAGGCGAAGGAAGACGCGGACGCCGCCAACCGTGCCAAGACCACGTTCCTGGCGACGATGAGTCATGAGATCCGAACGCCGATGAACGCAGTGATCGGCATGATCGAACTGGCGCAGAAAAATGCTGAGCAGGGGCACGTCGATCGAGATGCGCTGGAAGTGGCATCGATGGCCTCGCGCAGTTTGCTGGAGTTGATCGGCGATATCCTGGACATTGCGCGAATCGAAACCGGTCACTTGTCCCTGACTCTGGAGCCGGCCAACCTGCACGAGCTGTTGGCCTCTGTGGCGCGGGTGTTCGAAGGGCTGGCGCGGGATAAAGGCCTGTCGCTGAACGTAGAGCTCGACCCGATGATCGACCGACTGGTACTGATCGATCCGTTGCGCTTCAAGCAAGTGGTGTCGAACCTGTTAGGCAATGCGATCAAATTTACCTACTCTGGCCAGATACGCCTGTGTGCCCAAGCCGCATCGGTGTTGGCCGGTGAGCATTTGAACCTGCGGCTCTGCGTGGAAGATGCGGGGATTGGCATCAGTGCCGAAGATCAGCAGCGTTTGTTCAACCCGTTTATCCAAGGCAGCAATAACGAGCAATCGGCACGCAGCGGCTCGGGCCTGGGGCTGGTGATCAGCCGTAACCTGTGCGAGATGATGGGCGGCCAACTGCACCTGAGCAGCGTGCTGGGCAAGGGGACGCGGGTGGATGTGACACTGGCACTGGCGTTGACCACGGCAGCACCGGTTGGCTCACCGGTCCCCTGTGTTCCTGCCACGCAGGCATTGCAGCTTCTGGTGGTCGATGATTATCCGGCCAACCGCTTGCTTCTGGCTCGACAGTTGACCTTCCTGGGGCATCAGATCGTTACAGCCGAGGATGGCGCCGAAGGCTTTGCACGTTGGCAAACCGGGCATTTTGATGGGGTGATCACCGACTGCAATATGCCTGTCATGGACGGCTACACGTTGGCGCGTGATATTCGTGCCCAGGAACGGCAACGTGGCCTTGTGCCCTGCCTTCTGCTGGGATTCACCGCCAATGCCCAGCCGGAGGAGGTCGAGCGCTGTCGACAGGCCGGTATGGACGGTTGCCTGTTCAAGCCGACGGGGCTTGACGATCTACGTGCGGCCTTGGCGTCGCGCACTGCCAGCGCTGCAACGGAAGAAGCCAAAGCGCAATTTGATTTGAGCTCGCTGGTGATGCTGACAGGCGACGACACGGCCGTGCTCAACGAGTTGCTGGCACCCTTGCTCATTAGCCTTGCAGAGGACCTCCGAATGCTGTCGACCCTGCAGGACCGGGCCGATTTCGCCAAGTTGTATGACCTGGCCCATCGTGTCAAAGGCGGTGCGCGCATGGTCAAGGCCCAGGCGCTGATCACCTGTTGCGAGGCTTTGGAGGATGCGTGCGAAAGGCGCGACGGCGATGCGGTGGCGGTGGCGGTTGCGGCATTGAGCGTGGCTATCGATGGTTTGCATCATGACCTGAGCCAGTACTGCAAGCAGGCTTGACCGAAGCGGGCAGCCGTTCGGCGAATTTGGGAGAACTCCTACATGGAACGGGAACAAGCCTGATTTTGTCGTCGGTATATGTCTGGAGAATGGGCCTCGCTCACTGACGAGCACTGCCTGCCCAGGGGTTCGCCATGCCAAACAAAGCACTGACCATCCTGATTGCCGATGAGCAACACCTGCAACGCCTGTACATCGAAAAAATGCTCAACCAGTTGGGTTATCACCGCATCGTACCGGTGCAGACCTTCGAAGAGGTCCAACTACTCACCGCCATTCCGGCACAGCCTTTCGATGTGCTGATCATCAACGCGGGGCTGGCGATCCACACCTGCGGTCCTCAACCCCAGGTGCATCATGTGCTGGTCTATGACCACCTGGACCTGGGCCTGTCTGCCGACGCAACGCCGGCGGTGCTGGTACGCCTGCCCGGTGTGCCGGACAACGTCAATCTCGAACACTTCATGGACATCATCGACCCACCCGCGGCCGCTACGGGCCTGCGCGTACTGCCGTGGCTGCGGGAATTATCCCGCACGCCTGTGGCCGGGGTTTAGTCCCACTGGGGGGCGATACCCTTGGGGCTGGTGAGGCGATGGCCGCGTTCCAGCTCGGCCATCTGCGCCATGTCGGCAGGGCTCAAGGTCAGTTGCAGGGCCTTGAGGTTGCTTTCCAGGTTGGCGCGTTTGGTCGACGAAGGGATGACTGCATAACCCAGTTGCATCGCCCAGGCCAGTGTCACTTGCGCCGGGGTCGCCTGATGGCGCTCGGCGATTTGTCGGATCACCGGGTCCTTGAGCACTTCGCCGTAGGCCAGGGTCATGTAGGACGTGATCTGGATACCGTTGGCGGTGGCGAAGTCCACGACCTTGCGGTTTTGCAGGTAGGGGTGCAGCTCGATCTGGTTGGTGGCGATATTCTCCGCACCTACTGCCGCAATCGCTTGTTTCATCAGGTCGACGGTAAAGTTGGAAATGCCGATCCGGCGGGTCAGGCCCAGGCGCTTGGCCTCCAGCAACTGGCCCATGAATTCGGCGACAGGCACCTGGTCTTCCGGCGAGGGCCAGTGGATCAGGGTGAGGTCAAGGTAATCGGTTTTCAGTTTGCGCAGGCTCTCGCGCAGGCTGGGAATCAACTGGCCTTCGGCGAAGTTGGCGATCCAGATCTTGCTGGTGATGAACAGCTCATCGCGCGGGATGCCACTGTCGGCAATGGCCTGGCCAACATCGGCTTCGTTCTCATAGATTTGCGCGGTGTCGATGACGCGGTAGCCCAGCTCGAGGCCGGTGCTGACGGAATCGATCACCACCTGGCCTTGCAGACGGAAGGTGCCGAGGCCAAAGGCCGGAACGTTTTGCGTAGTGGACATCAGTAACTCCTGAAGGGGGGTGAACAATGGAGTCGAGTATCCGCCTGTCGTTCCTTCGGAAAAACCGTCGAATCCGAAAAGGACTCTTTACCGCAGATCACGAATTTACTGGGGGGGATGGGTGTCGCCGGGCTACCGCGACTGATGTAGAGTCGTGCTGCCGACTCAACCCAAGGAAATCGCCGCATGACCCAGGAATCCCGTTTCTCCCGGATGGACCCGGAAGTGCGCAAGGCCCATCTGGTCCAGGCCACGCTCACCTGTCTCAAGCGCGATGGTTTTCAGGGTGCGTCGATTCGCAAGATCAGTGCCGAGGCCGGGGTGTCGGTGGGGCTGATCAGCCATCACTATTCGGGCAAGGATGAGCTGGTGGCCGAGGCCTATCGCACCATCACCGACCAGGTCATGGGCCTGTTGCGCGCGACCATGGCCAAGGCGCCGCCGAACCCTCGGGAGCGCCTGTCAGCGTTGTTCCAAGGCTCGTTTTCCGCCGAACTGCTCGACCCGCACCTGCTGGACGCGTGGCTGGTGTTCTGGGGCGCGGTAAAGACCGCACCGGCGATCAACCTGGCGCACGAGCATTCCTACGGCGAGTACCGCACCATCATGCGCTCCGCCCTGACCGACATGGCCAGGGAGGAGGGCTGGAAGCACTTCGACGCCGACCTCGCCGCCATCGGCCTGAGCGCATTGCTCGATGGGTTGTGGCTGGAGTCGGGGCTCAACCCCGGTACGTTTACGCCCGAACAGGGCATCCAAATCTGCGAAGCCTGGGTGGATGGCCTGCAGGCTGGCGGTCGCCAGCGTTACCAGCTCAAACCCTGAGCCTTCTCCAGCCACCTGAACGCCAGGTTCAGGCAGGCCGTTTCCCTCCTGAAAAAATTTGCTGTTTGCTGATTGCCTTCTTGCTGAACACTTGTTTAGTATCGCCTCATGTCGCACCCCTCAGGTCAAATAAAACAATTCGAGGACGCCATGACTGCCGAATCGCCCGTGCTCACTCATGTAGAAGCTGGTGTTGCCTGGATCACCCTCAACCGTGGCCCGCAGCGCAACGCTCTGGACATCCCCACCCTCAAGCACCTGCATGCCTTGCTCGATGCCTTCAATACAGACGTCGCTGCGCGCGCGGTGGTATTGACCGGTAATGGGCGAAGCTTCTGCGCCGGTGCCGACCTGGCCGAGTGGGCGGATGCCGAAGCTCGCGGTGCCCTCGAAACCTACGGCTGGACCGAAACCGCCCACGCGCTGATGACGCGCCTGCACACTCTCGATAAACCCACGATTGCCGCGATCAACGGCACCGCCGTCGGTGCGGGCATGGACCTGACCTTATGCTGCGACCTGCGCATAGCGGCCCAATCGGCGCGCTTCAAGGCTGGTTACACCCGCATGGCCTACTCGCCGGACGCGGGCGCCAGTTGGCACTTGCCGCGCCTGATTGGCAGCGAACAGGCCAAGCGCCTGTTGTTTCTCGACGAGCTGTGGAGTGCCGAGCGTGCCTTGGCCGCGGGCCTGGTCGGTGAAGTCGTCGCCGATGACCAGCTCAATGCCTACACCACCGAACTCGCCACACGCCTGGCCAACGGCCCGACCTTCGCCTTCGCCCAGACCAAGACCCTGCTGCGTGAAGGTGCCGGGCGCAGCCTGCCCGAACAGTTGCAGGCCGAACGGGCGGCCGGCCTGTTGTGCGGGCGCAGTGCCGATGGCGCCGAGGCCTTGCGCGCGTCCGTGGAAAAACGCCTGCCGACTTTTTACGGCCAATAACACCACCACCTCCGAGCAGGTAGCGCCATGCATTTCCAACTCAGCCAAGAACAAGACATGTTGGTGGACGCGGTACGCAGTTTTGTAGCCAAGGAATTGTTGCCCCATGAAGCGGCGGTGGACCGTGCCGATGAGGTCTCTCCCGAGCTGGCCGCGCAGATCCGCGACAAGGCCATCGCTGCTGGCTTCTACGCCTTCAACATGCCGGAGGCGGTGGGGGGCGGTGGCCTGGACTATCTGTCCCAGGCCCTGATCGAGCGGGAATTGTCCAGGGTGTCGTGGGCGCTGCATGTGTTTGTTGCGCGGCCGTCCAAGATCCTCATGGCGTGTACGGGAGCACAGATTGGCGACTACCTGCTGCCGTGTGTGCAGGGCAAGAAAATCGACTGTTTCGCCCTCACCGAACCCGGCGCCGGCTCCGACGCCAATGCCATCAAGACCCGCGCCGTACAACGTGGCGATGAGTTCGTGATCAACGGCAGCAAGCACTTTATCAGCCATGCCGGGCACGCCGATTTCGCCATCGTGTTTGCGGTCACCGACACCTATGAACACAACGGTCGACAGCGCAACGCCGTGACCGCGCTCCTGGTGGATCGCGGCACGCCCGGCATGACCATCCGCCGTGGCCCCAAGTGCGTGAGCAACCGGGGTTATCACACCTATGAACTGTACTTCGACGACTGCCGCGTACCGGCTTCCAAGGTACTGGGCGAAGTGGGCAAGGGCTGGGACGTGGCCAACGCCTGGCTCAACGCCGGCCGTGTGATGGTGGCCGCCAACTGCGTCGGCCAGGCCCAGCGCGCGCTGGATGTGTCGCTGCAATGGGCGGCGGACCGCAAGCAGTTCGGCCAGCCCATCGGCACTTATCAAGGCGTGAGCTTCAAGCTGGCGGACATGGCCACACAGATCCGCGCAGCAGAACTGCTGACCCTGCACACCGCCTGGAAGATGGACCAGGGCAGCATGACCGATGGCGAGGCCGGCATGGCCAAGCTGTTTGCCAGTGAAACCCTGGGCAAGGTCGCCGACGAGGCGGTGCAGATTTTCGGCGGCATGGGCCTGATGGAGGAAGGGCCGGTGGAGCGCATCTGGCGCAACGCACGGATCGAGCGGATCTGGGAAGGCACCTCGGAAATCCAGCGCCATATCATCGCCCGTGAACTGTTGCGGCCGCTGTTGCGCTGATCGGCGCGGAGAACGCTTATGTCCCAGGCTATTCGCGACAACCTCAAGCGCCTGCTGGCGCCCCGGCACCTGGCATTCGTCGGCGGCCGCAGCATGGCCCGTGCGCTCAAGCGCTGCGTCGAAGGTGGTTTTAACGGGCCGATGTGGCTGGTCAACCCGCAGCATGACCGCCTCGACGGCATCCCCTGTGTACGCCGTGTGGCGGATTTACCGTGCGGGCCGGACGCGGTGTTTATCGCCACCAACCGCGAACTCACGTTGGCCTGCGTCGCCGAACTCGCGGCCATCGGCACGGGGGGCGCGATTTGCTACGCCTCAGGGTTTGCCGAGACCGGGGCCGACGGTGCCGTCCTGCAACAGCAGCTATTAAAGGCGGCGGGTGAGATGGCCTTGCTTGGCCCCAACTGCTACGGCCTGCTGGATTACCTGCACGGCGCAGCGCTGTGGCCGGTGGCCCATGGCGGCAAGGCGGTGGAGAAGGGCGTGGCGGTGCTGACCCAGAGCGGCAACTTCGCCTACAACCTGTCGATGAGCGACCGTTCGCTGCCGGTAGCCTACATGGCGTCGGTGGGTAACCAGGCGCAATTGGGTGTTGCCGAATTGATGGAGGTGCTGCTCGATGAACCGCGCGTCACCGCCATCGGCCTGCACCTGGAAGGGTTGAAAAATGTGCCGGGGTTTGCCCGTGCCGCCCACAAGGCCCTGGAAAAAGGCATTCCGATCATTGCGCTGAAAACCGGCGTGTCGCAGATCGGCGCCGAGCTGGCCTTGAGTCACACCAGTTCGCTGTCCGGCTCCGATGCGCTGTACGACAGCCTGTTTGCACGCTTGGGCGTGATTCGCGTGAGCGGGCCGGTGAGTTTTGTCGAAACCCTCAAAGCTGCGGCATGCGGCAACCTTCCTGCGGGTAACCGCCTGATCGCGCTGGCCTGTTCCGGGGGCGATGCGGGGCTGATTGCCGACTATGCCGAACGCAATCACCTGGCCTTGCCAACGCTCGACGCAGGCCAGCGCCGTGAACTGGCGCAGGTGCTGCCCAGCTACGCCAACCTGGTCAATCCGCTGGATTTCACCACGGCCATCTGGGGCAACCGTGCGGCCCTCGATGCCATGCTCGACACCGCCCTGCGCACCGAAGCCGATGCCGCCCTGTTGGTGCTGGATTACCCGGCCGAGTCCACGGGTGAGCGCAAGGAGTGTGACCTGCTGCTGGAGTTGTTCTGCAACGCGCTTGGCCGGCATGGCAAGACGGGGTTTGTCACCTCGGCCTTTCCCGAGTTGCTGCCGGCCCATGCCCGCGAGCGCCTGCATGCTCAAGGCATCGCAGCGCTGCAAGGCGTGGAAGACGCATTGGCGGCGTGGGGACGGATTGCCGGTTACCCGGGCAATCGCCGCGTGCTGCTGGAGCGCGGCGAATCGATCCTCGAACCGCTGTGCCCGAAGGCCCTGCAAGGCAGCGGCGAGGCCCTCGACGAATGGGCTTCCAAACAAGCCTTGCGCGCGTTCGGCCTGGCCACGCCAACCGGGGTATTGAGTACTCCGGCCAGGGCGATCAGCGATGCCGCGGTGGTTGGCTATCCCCTGGTGCTCAAAGCCGTCAGCGCGCAGTTGCCGCATAAAACCGAAGCCGGTGCAGTGGTGCTGAACCTGCAAAACGGTATCGCGCTGACCACTGCACTTGCGCAGATGCGCGAGCACATCGCCGCTTATGCGCCGGATGTCGCGTTCGATCAACTGCTGCTGGAGGCCATGGCTGCGCCACCTTTGGCGGAGTTGATCGTGGGCATCAAGCGAGAAAACGAGTTTGGCCTGGCACTGGTCATCGGTACCGGTGGCATCCTGGTAGAGCTGCTCAAGGACAGTCGCAGCCTGCTGCTGCCCACCACCGACAGCGCCATTTGCAATGCTCTGCTCAGCCTGCGCAGCGCCCCGTTGCTGCAAGGTTATCGCGGCCGTGACGCGGCGGATATGCATGTATTGGTCGCGGCCATTCGGGCGGTGGCCGACTACGCCTGCGCCAACGCCGGGCAGTTGCTGGAGCTGGATGTGAACCCATTGTTGGTCAGTGCCCAGGGCGCTACGGCGGTCGATGCATTGATACGTCTAGGAGATGAGCATGCACGATAAGGTGATGACCGGCGGCCAGGCCCTGGTGCGGTTGCTGGCCCATTATGGGGTGGACACCGTGTTCGGCATTCCCGGTGTGCATACGCTGGAGCTGTATCGCGGCCTGCCCGGCAGCGGCATTCGCCATGTGCTTACGCGCCACGAGCAAGGCGCCGGTTTCATGGCCGACGGGTATGCGCGGGTCAGCGGCAAGCCAGGGGTGTGCTTTGTGATCACCGGGCCGGGAGTGACCAATGCCGCCACCGCGATCGGCCAGGCGTATGCCGACTCGATTCCGCTGCTGGTGATCTCCAGCGTCAACAGCACCGCCAGCCTTGGCAAGGGCTGGGGCAGCCTGCACGAGACCCAGGACCAGCGGGCCATCACCGCACCGATCACGGCGTTTTCGGCGGTCGCACTCAGTGCCGAGGATTTGCCCGAACTGATCGCCCGCGCCTATGCGGTGTTCGACAGCGAGCGGCCTCGGCCGGTGCATATCTCGGTGCCGCTGGATGTGTTGGCGGCACCGATCAAGCGCGACTGGAGCGATGACGTGGTGCGCCGCCCGGGTCGCGGCGTGCCGTCGGCTGACGTCTTGGGCCAGGCGGTGGCCAAGCTCGCAGCGGCCCAACGGCCCATGATTATCGCCGGGGGCGGTGCACTGGCGGCAGGCGAGGCGTTGCAGCGTTTGAGCACGCAGTTGGCCGCGCCGTTTTTCACCAGCGTGGCCGGCAAGGGGTTGCTGCCGATCGATCACCCGTTGAATGCCGGTTCCACCCTGTGCGTCGAGCCCGGCTGGCAACTGATCAGCGAGGCCGATGTGGTGCTGGCGGTGGGCACGGAAATGGCCGACACCGACTATTGGTGCGAGCGTCTGCCCCTCAACGGTGAGCTGCTGCGGGTGGATATCGACCCGCGCAAATTCAATGATTTCTACCCCAGTGCCGTGGCGCTGCGTGGCGATGCCAATCAGACGGTGCTGGCGTTGCTGGAGCGTTTGCCAACCGTGTCGGCTGACGCGGAAACGGCAGCCAAGCGTGTTGCGGCATTACACCAGGCCGTCGAGCGGGGACACGGCCCGTTGCAGTCCATCCACCGTGCCATTCTTGACCGCATCGAAGCCGAACTGCCCGCCAATGCATTCATCAGCAGCGACATGACCCAACTGGCCTACACCGGCAATTACGCCTATCGCAGTCGCGCCCCGCGCAGTTGGCTGCACCCCACCGGCTACGGCACCTTGGGTTACGGCCTGCCGGCGGCCATCGGTGCCAAGTTCGGCGCACCGCAGCGGCCAGGCCTGGTGCTGGTCGGTGACGGTGGTTTTCTCTACACCGCCCAGGAACTGGCCACCGCCGTGGAGGAATTGGACAGCCCGCTGGTGGTGCTGTTGTGGAACAACGACGCACTTGGCCAGATCCGCGACGACATGCTCAACCTCGACATCGAACCCGTCGGCGTGCTGCCGCGCAACCCCGACTTTGGGCTGTTCGCCCAGGCGTTCGGCTGCACCGTGAACCAGCCCCACAACCTGGATGAATTGCAGACGCACCTGCGCAACGCTTTCCAACGCAATGGCGTAACCCTGATCGAACTGAAACAGGCCTGCGCTGTTTGAGGAACTCACATGAAGGTTTTGATTGTTCACGCCCATCCCGAGCCACAGTCGTTCACGGCGGCACTGCGTGACCAGGCGCTCGTCACGCTGCAAGGCCGGGGACACACCGTCAAGGTCAGTGATTTGTACGCCATGCAGTGGAACCCGGTGGCGTCGGCGGCGGATTTTTCCATTCGGGAAAACCCCGATTACCTGGTGTATGCGCTGGAGCAACGCCTGGGAGTGAGGAAACAGTCGATAGCGGCGGATATTCAGGCTGAGTTGGACAAGCTGCTGTGGGCCGATCTGTTGGTCCTCAACTTTCCGATCTTCTGGTTCTCGGCGCCGGCCATACTCAAGGGCTGGATTGACCGGGTGCTGGTGTCGGGCGTGTGTTACGGCGGCAAGCGCTTTTACGATCAGGGTGGGTTGGCGGGGAAGCGGGCGCTGGTCACCGTGACCCTGGGCGGGCGCGAGCATATGTTCGGCGAGGGCGCGATTCATGGGCCGCTGGAGGATATGTTGCGCCCGATCCTGCGCGGCACGCTGGCGTATGTGGGCTATGAGGTGCTGGCGCCGTTTGTGGCGTGGCATGTGCCGTATATCAGTGCTGAGGCGCGGCAGGATTTCCTGGTGGAGTATGAGCAACGGCTGCAAGGGCTGGCGGATGAGCAGCCCTTGGTATTTCCGAAACTTGAGCAATTTGATGAGGCGCTGTACCCGCTGTAGCAGCGCCTTGGTCGTTCAGCCTTGTGCGCGCAAGCGCTCGGCGGCGCTACGCAACAACTGCTCGGTGGCATCCCAGCCCAGGCAGCCATCGGTCACCGACACGCCGTACTTCATCGATGTGCTCAACGGCTGGCAGCCTTCGAACAGGTGGCTTTCGAGCATCATGCCGATCAGCGACGTGTCGCCCTGCAAGCGCTGCTCCAGCACGTCGTTGAACACCGCCGGTTGACGCAGCGGGTCTTTGCCGCTGTTGGCATGGCTGCAATCGACCATGATCCGCGCCGCCACCTTGGACTTGGCCAGGTCGTGTTTCACCTGCGCCACGCTTTGCGCATCGTAGTTCGGCCCACGGTGGCCGCCGCGCAGCACCAGGTGGGTGTCGGGGTTGCCCGGGGTCTGGATGATCGCCGGGTGCCCCTGGCTGTCGACGCCGAAGTGACGGTGCGGGTGGGACGCCGAGCGCATCGCGTCGCAGGCAATCGCCACGCCGCCGTCGGTGCCGTTCTTGAAGCCCACGGGCATGCCCAGGCCGCTGGCCATTTCGCGGTGGATCTGCGATTCGGTGGTGCGTGCGCCAATCGCGACCCAACTGAGCAGGTCATCGAAGTAGCCGGCGGCCATCGGTTGCAGCAGCTCAGTGGCGACCGGCAGGCCCAGGCGCAGCATTTCGCGCATCAGTTCGCGGGACAGGCTGAGGCCGGCGGCCATATCGTCGCTGCCATCCAGGTGCGGGTCGTAGGCCAGGCCTTTCCAGCCGATGGTGGTGCGCGGTTTTTCGACGTAGGCGCGGATCACCAGCAGCATCTGGTCGCTCACTTCGAGTGCGAGTTTCCTCAGGTTGCGTGCGTATTCCATGGCCGACTCCGGGTCGTGGATCGAGCACGGGCCGACGATCACCAGCAAACGTGAATCCTGGCCATTGAGGATGGCGCGCACGGCGTGGCGATGGGCGTGGACTTGTTCATTGAGGAACGGGCTGAGCGGCAGCTTGAGCTTTAAATCAAGCGCGCTGGGCAAGCGCTGGGTCAGGGCTTCATTGGCGCTGGTCAGGGCAGAAACGGGCAGAGCGGCGGTGGCAGAGTTCATATTCAAGGCTTCCTGGGCAAGCGGCGGGCTGTTCCCGCGCGCCTGGCCCTACTGGGGTGTTCGACAGTGGGCCGTACTGGCTGTGTGTGTTGGCTTGCCACCCATAGGTGACCGATCGGAGGCGGCAGGCTGTCCCGAGCGGAGCTGGCTAAATCGCCATGCAGTGGAAGTGTCGTAGCGGTAATAGGTGGCGTAGTTCATGTCGTGTGTCCTTTAAGTGTTCATCAAAAAATATTGGGGCCTGAAAAAACAAAACCCCCGGTCGGGGAGCCGACCGGGGGTTTGGATTTCTCTGGTAGGCGACCCCTTGAGTAGTGGGCGCCGATTTCAGGTATCAGGCGCGCCAGTGGCTAAACCAATACCCAAAATAAAAGCTGACCAGTGCGCTCGAACCGTTCACACGGGTAGCCGATACCGAGCGCGGGGCGCTGGCAACAGGGCAGACCTGAGGGGTGGTGAGTTGCAACATGGTGTGTCTCCAAATGATGGGGGGAGCTTACTAGAGGCACGCAGGTGGATTCAATCAGTAATTTCTATTGCGCGGGGGTACTGACCGCTATCGACCGCGATATGCTTGTCACACCTTGGATGATTGCCTGGACGCGACCATGACTGCCCTGACCCTTGCTGCTGCTCAATCTGTTTCCATCGCGGGCGACGTACCGGCCAATATCGAACGGCACTTGGCCCTCATGCACGCGGCGGCCGAACATGGCGTGCACGTGCTGGTGTTTCCGGAACTGTCGTTGACCGGCTATGAGCCGTCACTGGCGGCCGCATTGGCGATTGCTCCCGAAGACGCGCTGCTGGCACCGCTGCGCGAAATGGCACGGGAGTGGGGCTTGACGGCGGTGGTCGGCATGCCGATTCGCCTGGCACCTGGGGCAGGTGTGCTGATCGGCGCGCTGGTGTTGGGGGCAGACGGTTCTCTTGCGGTGTACACCAAGCAGCATCTGCATCCAGGCGAAGAAGCGGTGTTTGCCCCAGGGCAGGGGGGAGCGGCGCTTGACATCGGCGATGAGCGGATTGCGCTGGCGGTGTGCGCGGATTTCTCCCGCGCCAGTCACCCGCGCCAGGCGGCCCAGATGGGCGCCACTGTCTATGCCGCCGGTGTGTTGATCAGCGAAGGCGGCTACGCAGCGGACAGCGCGTTGCTCCAGGGGTATGCGGCCGAGCATGGCCTGGTGGTGCTGGTAGCCAACCATGGCGGGCCATCGGGTGGCTATGTGTGTGCCGGTAGCAGCGCCATTTGGGCCGCAGATGGCCGTTTACTGGCTGCTGCGTCGGGCCTGGGTGATGCGCTGGTAATCGCCCGTCGTGATGGCGCCGTGTGGGCTGGCCAAGTGGTAGCGCTGTAAATGGCGTTTCACCTGCGCGCTGCGACGGACCAGGACTTGCCGTTCGCCCGAACCCTGACCTTTGAGGCCATGAGTCGCTATTACCTGCAATACGATCTGGTGTGGTCCAACGACGGCTTCGATGTGGCTTGGGCGGGCCGCGAAAACTGGCTGATCTGCAACGACGAGACCGTGTTGGGCTTTATCAGTTTGAGCCGCGACAGCCGCGCACTCTATATCCGTGAGCTGCATATGCTTGCGGCATGTCGTGGGCAGGGCGCGGGCAGTTGGGTCTTGGAGCAGATGGCGCTCAAGGCTCAGGCCCTGGGGTTGCTGCGTCTGACCGTGTTCAAGACCAATCCGGCCCGAAGGCTCTATCAGCGCATGGGGCTGAGTATCGTCGGTGAAGAAAACTGCTTCTGGCGCATGGAACGTCTCTGTCCATCAAGCTAAACCACGCACCCAATTCTAATAAGCGCATACTGGCTTCAGGAAATGACCTCCTGATCGTTTTTTTGAGCATCAGCCTCAGAATGGATGATCCCTTCTTTCATGCCCAGGAGGACCGCTACCTTATGGGCCTCTCCACGTCGTCCCTTTTTGCGCCCAGCGAGCACTTGATAGGTGGTTGCCGGATCAACGCCATGTTCACGGGCGAACGCTTGAACTGACTTTCCTTGATGTTCCAGCCAGGCCTTGGCTTGTGCGGCAGTACGGATTCCGGGCATAGTTCAAAACCGTTCAAGTTTGTTCAGCAAAATGATGAGTGTGTCACCTCTTGGGGTGTCCCAACCAGGATCATACATCCAAATGAGTGGAATCGGTTCGCGTTTGAGGCAAGAAAGGGAGCGACTTGGCTTGTCGCAAAAAGTTTTTGGTGAAATAGGCGGCGTTGAAGCCAACGCACAAGGTAAATACGAAAGTGGAGGACGGGCGCCTAAAGCGGACTACCTGTCGCGTGTCGCCGAGAAAGGTGTGGATGTGCTGTACGTGTTGACCGGTACGCCTACCCCGATTCAACTGGACAACCTGAGCCAGGTTGAAGAAAAAGTATTGGGTGACTACCGCGCGATGTTCAAGGAAGACCAGGCTGCAATCCGTCGCTTGACGTCAAGCCTGGCCGAGCACTCCGTGTCACTGAATGGAAAAAGCAGACCGCAGCCCCAGGAATCCTGACCTGCTGCCCAACAAATAGAGCTGTCCACCGCAGGGTGGACGGCTGCTGTGTATTCAAACTCTATATATATGACGCTTGCAGCTAGGTCTGCGCCTTGGTTTTTTGCTAAGGTGTTCAGCAACCTATAAGACCATATCGCGAGGTGTCTGCTTGATTAGGGTGCTAGTAGTCGATGACCATGATCTCGTTCGTACAGGCATTACACGAATGCTGGCTGACATCGATGGCCTGCAAGTAGTCGGTCAGGCCGAGTCCGGGGAAGAGTCCCTGATCAAGGCCCGGGAGTTGAAACCCGATGTGGTACTGATGGACGTCAAGATGCCCGGTATCGGTGGTCTTGGCGCCACGACCAAATTGTTGCGCAGCCACCCGGACATCAAGGTCGTGGTGGTGACCGTGTGTGAAGAAGACCCGTTCCCGACGCGCCTGTTGCAGGCCGGCGCGGCCGGTTACCTGACCAAGGGTGCCGGTCTGGCCGAGATGGTGCAAGCCATTCGCCTGGTGTTTGCCGGGCAGCGTTACATCAGCCCGCAGATCGCCCAGCAACTGGCCATCAAATCTTTCCAGCCCACCAGCGACTCGCCGTTCGATGCGCTGTCGGAGCGGGAAATCCAGATCGCCCTGATGATCGTCGGCTGCCAGAAGGTGCAGACGATCTCCGACAAGTTGTGCCTGTCGCCCAAGACCGTCAACACCTACCGTTATCGCATTTTCGAGAAGCTCGCCATCAGCAGTGATGTTGAATTGACCCTGCTCGCGGTGCGCCACGGCATGGTGGACGCCAGCGCCTGACATGACCACACCGTTTGATCCCAGTGCCTTCCTCTCGACCTGCAGTGGCCGCCCCGGCGTGTACCGCATGTTCGACAGCGAGGCGCGCCTGCTGTATGTCGGCAAAGCCAAGAACCTGAAGAACCGCCTGGCGAGCTACTTTCGCAAGAGCGGTCTCGCGCCGAAAACCGCCGCGCTGGTGGCGCGCATCGCCCAGGTCGAAACCACCATCACCGCCAATGAAACCGAAGCACTGCTGCTTGAGCAGACGCTGATCAAGGAATGGCGGCCGCCTTACAACATTCTGCTGCGCGATGATAAGTCCTACCCCTACGTGTTTTTATCCGACGGCAACTTCCCACGCCTGAGCATTCACCGGGGCGCGAAGAAGCAGAAGGGCAAGTATTTCGGGCCCTATCCCAGCGCCGGCGCGATCCGCGAAAGCCTGAGCCTGCTGCAAAAGACCTTTTTTGTGCGCCAGTGCGAAGACAGCTTCTACAAGAACCGCACCCGGCCGTGCCTGCAATACCAGATCAAGCGCTGCAAGGCACCCTGTGTGGGCCTGGTGGAGCCGGCCGAGTACGCCGAGGATGTGCGTCACTCGGTGATGTTTCTCGAAGGGCGCAGCAATGCCCTCACCGACGAACTCTCCGGCGCCATGGAGCAGGCGGCCAGCACCCTGGATTTCGAAAAGGCCGCCGAACTGCGCGACCAGATCTCCCTGCTGCGCCGCGTGCAGGACCAGCAGAGCATGGAAGGCGGTACCGGTGACGTCGATGTGATCGCCGCCTTCGTCAACCCGGGCGGTGCCTGCGTGCACCTTATCAGCGTGCGGGGCGGGCGGGTGTTGGGCAGCAAGAACTTCTTCCCGCAGACCGGTATCGACGAAGACGTGGCTGAGGTCATGGCGGCCTTCCTGGGCCAGTACTACGTGAGCAGCCCGGAGCGCGATTTGCCGTCGGAGCTGATCGTCAACGTGGTGCACGAAGACTTCCCCACGCTGATCGAGGCGATCCACGAATTGCGCGGCCGCGAGCTGGACATCAGCCATCGCGTACGCGGCACGCGAGCCCGTTGGCAGCAACTGGCCGTGACCAATGCCGAGCAGGCCCTGGGCGCACGCCTGGCCAATCGACAGCACGTCGCCGCACGCTTCGACGCCCTGGCCGAAGTCCTCAACCTGGACGAGCCGCCGCAGCGCCTGGAGTGTTACGACATCAGCCACTCCAGTGGCGAAGCCACGGTGGCGTCCTGCGTAGTGTTCGGGCCGGAAGGGCCGATCAAAGCCGATTACCGTCGCTACAACATCGAAGGCGTCACCGCCGGCGATGACTATGCGGCCATGCACCAGGCCCTGACCCGGCGTTTCAGCAAGTTGAAGGACGGCGAGGGCAAACTGCCGGATATACTCCTGGTGGACGGTGGCAAGGGCCAGCTGTCCATGGCCCGCGACGTGCTCAACGAACTGGCGGTGCCCGACCTGATCCTGCTCGGCGTAGCCAAGGGCGCTACGCGCAAGGCCGGTTTCGAGACGTTGTACTTGAATGATGCCGCCCATGAGTTCACTTTGAAGGGCGACTCACCGGCGTTGCACCTGATCCAGCAGATCCGCGATGAGGCGCACCGTTTCGCCATTACCGGTCACCGCGCCCGACGCGGCAAAACCCGTCGAACCTCAACCCTGGAGGGGGTGGCGGGCGTCGGGCCGACACGGCGACGCGACTTGCTTAAACATTTTGGTGGCTTGCAGGAGCTATCCCGTGCCAGCATTGACGAAATAGCCAAAGCTCCCGGTATCAGTAAAAAGCTCGCTGAGTTGATTTATGCGAATCTGCACAGCGAATAGAATGCCTTTCCACCTCGTAGCCAGTTGTGCCGATGAATATCCCTAATCTGATCACCGTTCTACGCGTCCTGCTTATTCCTATTTTCATCCTGTTGTTTTATTTGCCGTACGAATGGAGCTATGCGGCCTCCAGCTCCGTCTTTGCCTTCGCGGCTGCCACCGACTGGCTCGACGGCTACCTGGCCCGTCGCCTGGAACAGAGCACGCCGTTCGGCGCGTTCCTCGACCCGGTAGCGGACAAACTCATGGTGGCCGTCGCCCTGGTCCTGCTGGTGCAGGAACACGGCAACCTGTGGCTGACCCTGCCGGCCGCCGTGATCATCGGCCGCGAAATCGTGGTGTCCGCACTGCGCGAATGGATGGCCGAAATCGGTGCCCGCGCCCATGTCGCTGTCTCCAACATGGGCAAATGGAAAACCGCCGCGCAGATGCTCGCGCTGGTGATCCTGCTGGCAAACCCGTCGGACTTCTCCTTTTGGGTGTTGACCGGCTACGCCCTGCTGCTCATCGCCGCCGGCCTGACCTTGTGGTCCATGCTCCAGTACCTGCGCGCTGCCTGGCCGCATCTGCGCACCACCGTTGAAAAGAAATAAAACATTTTCGAATCAAGGGGTTGACCGGTTCTGATAATTCTATAGAATGCGCATCACCAAGACGCGGGAATAGCTCAGTTGGTAGAGCACGACCTTGCCAAGGTCGGGGTCGCGAGTTCGAGTCTCGTTTCCCGCTCCAAACACAAAAAAAAGCCACTCTAACGAGTGGCTTTTTTTTGCCTGCAATTTACTGGGTGGGCGCTTCGTCCTCTTTTTTCGTGACTTTGATTTTTATCGACGTGCACGGGCAAATGGACTCATTTGGTGCAGAGTCGTGTCCGCCATTCGGCCAGTCTCGATTGCCGATTGTTAGCACAGCTCAACGGTCAACGCCTGAAAGCATGCCTCTTGGCCACCGATACCATCATCAGCGCCGGCAGCAACAACGCCAGCGCTACCCAGGGAATAGCGCTTGCCCCCCAGGTTTCCAAGAGAACGCCACCGATCACACCGCTGCCTGCAAACGCCAGGTTGAAGACGGTGACCAGCATCGATTGCGCAATGTCAGCGCCGTCTCCGGCAACTTCAGCCAAGGCGGTTTGCAGTAAGGTTGGCGCGCCACCGAAGCTCATCCCCCACAAGACCATGCTGATGTAGATCGCACTGGCGGGCAGGTCACCCAGCCCAAGGACAAACGACACCAGGGTGAATGCTGTCAGGCTGAGCAGTACCAGGCTACGAAGCCTGCCATGAATCAGCGTGCCGATCATCCATAGACCGAACAAGGCCGCAATACCGAATGCAAGGAGGCCCTGATCAACCTGATCGGCCAAGCCAACAGAAGCCAGGAACGCAGCAATATAGGTATAGAAGGTGTAATGGGCCAGGATCCAGACCATGACCACCGCCAGTACCGGCCGCACCCCCGGGGTTTGCAAGACCCTGCGCAGCGGCAGGCGTCGATCGGCGCGTTGTCCGGGGTAATCAGGCACTTTCAGATAGATCCAGGCCATCAGCAAAAGGCTGAGTCCTGAGAGCGTCCCGAACACGCATCGCCATCCCAGCAGTTTGCCGAGCCAGGCACCCAGCGGTACGCCCAGGGCAAGTGCCAGAGGGATGCCGAGCATGGCCAGCGCCATAGCGCGACCTTGCAGTGGTGGGGTGACCAACCGTCTGGCGTAGCCGGCCAGCAGGCTCCAGGCCAGACCGGTTGCAATACCCACCATGAAGCGAGCCGCCAGCGTCAATGCAAACCAGGGCGACAGGGCGGTCACCGCATTGCAGGCGCAAAACACCCCGACCGCCAGTAACAGCACCCCGCGCCGACGCCAACCCTGCAACGCGAGCGTCAAAGGAATAGCCGCCAACCCTGAGCCCAGTGCACACAGTGTCACCATCTGACCGGCCCATGCTTGCGACACACCAAATGCTTCGGCGATTTGCGGCAAAAGTCCTGCCGGCACCGTTTCGTTGGCGGTGGCGATAAAGCTACCCAATGTCAGCGCCAACAGGGCCGTCAGTGGGAGACCCTCGGTAGTGAGGTGTTCGATATTGCTCGATGTTGTGAAAGAGCCATTTTCAACCTGTGATTTGCCGGTCATGACTTGTGCTCAATGGGAGAGGAGGCATGAGTGTGATGAATTGCCTACGATTTGATAATTGGCTTAACATTTGATGAGCTATCAAATTTGAATTGAATATGGCCACTGACCGATTGGGTGATATGCGTTTGTTTGTCGAGGCGGCAGCACTCGGCAGCCTGTCTGCCGCAGGGCGCAAACTGGCGCTGTCGCCAGCCGCGGCCAGCGCGCGCCTTATCAAGCTTGAGGCGGCGCTGCGCACCAAATTGTTTGATCGCACAACGCGTCAGTTGCGCCTTACGGAAGAAGGTCGGTTTTACTTGCAGCAGTGCTGGCTCGCATTGCGGGCTATTGATGAGGCGGAAGCGGGGCTTCAAGCCAGTCAAACTGAGGTGCGTGGCAAGGTACGGATATCCGCGTCTGCCGATTTTGGCCGCAATCTTTTGAATGACTGGCTTGAGGCATTCAGTAAGTTGCACCCGGAACTGTCCGTTGCGCTGACGTTGTCGGATTCGGTGTCGAATCTGCTGCAGGACGATATTGATCTGGCAATCCGGTTTGGGCAGCCACATGAAAGCTCGATGATCGCCAGGCAGTTGGCGCCCAACTGGCGAGTACTGTGCGCTTCGCCTGACTATCTGGCGCGATACGGCGAACCGCAGACCCCTGCTGACCTGGTGAACCACAAGTTCATCGTGCTGGTGACTGGCGCAGGGCCCTTGAACACCTTTCACTTTGTGGTGGACGGTCAGGCATGGAACTACACCGTACCTATGAGCCAGGCATGGGAAACCAATGATGGCGCACTCGCGCGCGCATGGGCGTTGGCCGGGCATGGCATTGCACGCAAGACCATCTGGGATGCGGCAGCCGATATCTGTGCTGGACGACTGAACGTCCTGTTGCCTGACTTTTGTGTCCCAGAGGCCGGCGTCTACGCGGTGCTACATGGCAACCGTTACCGGGTTTCCCGCGTGCGTGTATTGCTGGACTTCCTTATCGAACAGTTCGATTGCGCAACCGATCAGTTGTTGTCAGGCCTTGAAATGCCTGATGCCAGGAGGCTGTAAGCCACGCGATCTTATGAAGAGGGATTGAGGGGGAGAACAGGGAGTTGATGTGCGGATAACTGATTGATGTACCACCGGGTGTCTACCCTTGCTTTTTGCTCTTGTTCCGAATTTTTGCACGGACTGCTTATTTTTCAAGGTGACCGGATTGTTTATAAAACTATTCCTTGGTGCCTCTTCACATGACGCACACAACAAGACGCTAAATTAAATTCAGTTGAAGTTTTTCTTAGGCTGACTTCGCATTTTTTTAACGCATGTTCAGCGAATGTTCAGAATGCCACGGCGAGTTGCCGGGTTGAATGAATACAGTGTGCGGCCTTTACAACTCTTCACTTTTCCAATCTGGAACGCCTGAAAAGCAAAGTGCTAGTCTGCGCTTTTTTCAGGGACGGCAAGGTCGCATGAATAAGCTAAAGGAAGTGGCTGTAAAAAAGCCCTGTTCATTTATTTTTGTGGTCGCGTTTATTGTATTGGCTGTCCTGCAATACAAGCCCGCCGTGCTCAATTACACCACGCGCTTTGTCGACTTTGCCCAATATATGCTTGCGCACGGCGTCACGCTGTTTCCAATCGCCGAAGATCTGCAGCCTTACCCCGATTACACGGTGATCAATACACTCCTGGTTTATCTGGTGTCCTTGCCGTTTGGCCGTGTCTCCATTCTGTCGATGGGCGTGCCTTTTTGCGTCGCTGCCGCGTTGATGTTGGTGTTCATTTATAAATTGGGGGCTTTGCATGAGAAGAAGTGGGGCGCCTACGGGGTGGTGTTTGCGCTGTTCACCTGGTCATTTCTGGACGGCGTGAACTCCCTGGCGCTGGATGTGTACCCGGCACTTTTTACGGTGGTGTGCTTTTACCTGGCCTACGCGGGCGAGGTGCACCAACAGCGTTATCGGTTGCCGCTGGTACTCGCGGGCCTGGCACTGGGCTTTGCGTTTCGTGGCCCGATCGGCCTGATCGGACCTGCCAGTGTCGTCGCCTCTTATTACCTGTTGAGCCGGCAGTGGCGCATGCTGGTGGTGTTCTCATTATTGGCGGGCCTGGTCCTGGCCACGGGTATCGCGGTGCTGACCTGGGCGGCCTATGTGCAGGGCGGCGATGCTTTTCTGCAAGAGGTTTTGATCATGCAAGGACTCGGGCGGTTCGGCAGTGATCACGCGCCCCGTTATTACTTCTACTTTTCGGCAGGCTTGCTGACCTACGGTTTCACCGCCTTGATTGCAGTGAGTGTGATCATCAGAAAGGGCAAACACTTTTTCGACAGTACGCCTCATGCCGCCACGAACATGCTCCTGTACCTCACCGGCTGGCTCCTTATGATCATTGTGCTGTTCACGATTCCAAGTTCGAAAAAGGCGCGTTACATACTGTCGATCACACCAGCTATTTCGTTGTTGGCGGCCTATGTCTTCGTGGACCGCAGTGAAATGTTTGCAAACACCCGGAAAAAACTGCTTGGGTTCTGCCTGGAGTTGCCGCTGATAGGCCTCGTGATGCTGTTACTTGCCTATGGGTACAGTTTGTATGCGGTGACCCCGCTGCAGCCCAACTACCTCGGTGCCTGCCTGGGTCTGATTACGCTAGTCGCCGTGCGGCCCTGGTTGGAATCACGTTTTCACGGGCATCCCCATCGTGAGTTCGTCATCTTTTCTTTCGGGGCTGTCACCTTTCTCATACTGGATATGTTTTTCTTCAATTGCGTTACTTACCATCTGGAGTTGGCCCATGAGCCGACGCCTAAATTCCTGCCTTATTGGTTCTGGTGAACAGTGGGCATGCAAAACATCGGCAACCGCTCCAGCATCCACGTCAACAATTCCTGAGCGGGCGCCGCCAGCGGTCTTGAGGCCTTCACCAACAGCTTGGCCTCCACCCCCAGCAACAGCGGATGGTCGATCAGCACCGACGCCAGCTCGCCGTTTTCAATTTCTCGATAGGCCGCGAACTCCCCGGCCAGCGAGGCAAAGCCGCCAGTGGCAACCAGGCGCTTGAGTGCCGCCAGGGAGTTGCTGACCAGGGTCGGGCGCACTTCGATCTTCTCGGCGTATTCCAGCAGGGTGATGGCATGGCCAATACCAAATGTGGTCGGCGTCAGCACCAATGGGGATTCCAACACCTCCGTCACGGTCGCCATGGTGCCGCGCACTGCCAGCGGATGATCGGGACGCACCAGCAACATCACCGGCTGCAGCGAGGCGGCGCGGTAGTCGATGTGTGGATGGGGCGGCGGGTTGTAGGCCAGGCCGATATGCGCACGGTTTTCGGCGACTTCGTTGAGCACATCGTCCACCGGCAGGATGTCCAGGGTGACTTCAAGCCTGGGGTATTGCTTGCTGAAAGGCGCGAGCACGTTGTCGACCAGCGCATCCACATAGCCTTCGCTGATCACCACCCGCACATGGCCTTGCTGCAGGCCCTTGATGGCTTGCAACTGGTCTTCGAGTTTTTCCTGGTGCGAGCGATAGCCGCGCCAGAACTCCAGCAGATGCGCCGCCGCCTCGGTGGGCTGAACGCCACGGGCCTGGCGCTCGAACAGCTTGGCGCCCAATTCCTCTTCCAGCAGCTTGATCTGGCGGGTGATCACCGAGGGCGAGGTGTTGATGCTGTCCGCCGCCCCCCTGATCGAACCGTGCACCAGCACTTCGTGGAAGTAGCGAAGACGTTGTTGATTGATCTCACGCATGAAGGATGACCCGCTCCAGAAGTTGTGTTGCCTGCAGAGCAACGCTAAGTGAACTTAGTTGCTCTTGCTGCTTATCGTGGGCCGGCGCACCCTGAATTGGCAAGTACGCAGACCCACAAAAACAACTGGAGACTCGTATGCCAACCTCCCTGGCACCGGCAGAAAGTGCAGCCATTTCTGCCCTCTACCACAAGCTCAACTGGCGGCTGTTGCCGCTGTTGTTCATCGGCTATGTCTTTGCGTACCTGGACCGCATCAACGTGGGCTTTGCCAAGCTGCAGATGCAAAGCGACCTGGGCTTGTCCGATGCTGCCTACGGCGCCGGCGCGGGGATTTTCTTTATCGGCTACGTGCTGTTCGAACTGCCCAGCACCCTGATGCTGCCCCGCATCGGTGCGCGTAAAACCTTTAGCAGGATCCTTGTGCTGTGGGGCATTACCTCGGCGTGCATGTTGTTTGTACGGGACGTGCCGACGTTCTATGCGATGCGTTTTCTGCTCGGCGTATTCGAAGCCGGGTTCGCTCCCGGCATGATCTATTACCTGTCGCGTTGGTACGGCCCGAACCGCATGGCGCGGGCGATTGCCATTGTGTTTATCGCCGGTCCCATGGGCGGCATTCTGGGCGGACCCTTGTCGGCCTGGCTCATCACCACGCTTGCCGGTGTCGGCGGTCTGGCCGGCTGGCAATGGATGTTTTTGATTGAAGGCTTGCCCTGTGTATTGCTCGGCGTGCTCATGTACGTCGTGCTGTCCGACCGGCCCGCCGATGCGCCTTGGCTGAATGAGGCGGAAAAACAGCTGTTGGAAACCGAACTGGGCACGGCGAATGCCCGCAGCCATTCGTTCCGTGCGGTACTGCGCGACCCTAAGCTGTATGTCCTGGCCTCGGCGTACTTCTGCATCATCTTCTCGATCTACGCCATGAGTTTCTGGCTGCCGGCGATCATCAAGACCCTGGGCCTGCAAGACACCCAGCAAGTGGGCTGGTATGCCGCCATGCCCTATGTCGGGGCGGCACTGGGCATGTACTGGATCGGGCGCCGCTCGGACCGCCTGGGCGAGCGCCGGCTGCACTGCGCCGTCCCGGCGGCCACCGGTGCGCTCCTGCTGATGCTCTATCCCCTGGCGGGCGGCCACCTGGTGGGGTCGATGATCGTGCTGACCCTGTCGATCAGCATGATGTTCATGGCCTACACCGTGTTGTGGGCGATGCCCTCCGAGCACATCAAGGGCGACGCGGCCGCAGGCGGCATTGCCTTGATCAACACCATCGGCCTGTCCGGTGGTTTCTGGGGCCCGGCCATGATCGGCTGGGCCAAAACCGCCACGGGCAGCTTGAACACGGGGGTCGTTGCCGTGGGCTGCGTGTTCCTGTGCGCGGCGTTCGTGATCATCGCGACCAAACCGCGAACGCGCACCGGCTCGGCGGGCGAATACAGCGCGGGTCGAGTGGCCCGCCATCATTGAAAACCCTGAGGAACCCAAGATGCTTCTATACCTGTCGACCTGGGCCGAGATCGGCCAATTTCTCGAGCGCAGCCGCACCATCGTCATCCCCATCGGCTCCAACGAACAGCACGGGCCGACCGGGCTGCTCGGCACCGACTGGATGTGCCCCGAGATCATTGCGTGCCAGGCGCAAAAAAGCGCCGATATCCTGATCGCGCCGACCTTCAATATCGGCATGGCCCAGCACCATATCGGCTTCCCCGGCACGATCTCATTGCGGCCCTCGACGTTCATTGCCGCGATCAGCGATTGGGTGCATTCGCTGGCGGCCCATGGCTTTGAAAAGATCCTGTTTCTCAATGGCCATGGCGGCAACGTCGCGTCCATTGAAGCGGCGTTTTCCGAGCTGTATGCCGAAGCCAGCTTTGCCCGTCGCCCGGCGGGGTTCGCCCTGAAGTTATGCAACTGGTGGGACCTGGAAGGCGTGGGCGAACTGGCCAAGGCGCAGTTCCCCACCGGCCACGGCATCCATGCCACGCCGTCCGAGATCGCCGTGACCCAATGGGCCTACCCGGACTCGATCAAAACCGCCGACTACTCACCCCGGATCGCGCCGTGGGGGCCGATCCGCGAGGCCTTCGACTTCCGCGCCCGCCACGTCGACGGGCGCATGGGCTCGGACCCGGCGCAGGCCTCGCCGGAGAAAGGGCGAGACCTGGTGATGATGGCGGCACAGGGCTTGATTCGCGAAGTCGAGGCGTTCAGTCGCGAGCCAATAGCTCAATGAGCGATACCTGAGTCCTTGCCGGGCACCATGTCCCTGGCCTGCACCCACAACACCGCATCCTGCGACAGCGGCTTGCCCTTGTGGGTCTTGGTCGCGCCGATGTCGAGCGCGGCAATGCCCCACCAACCGGCGCGGGGCAGGCCCAGGGTCACGATGCCCTGGGCGTCCGCGTAGGTGCTCTGAGCGTTGAATGAAGCTTGCGGCGCGGTGACGTAGGCTGCCTGGCCGAAGCTATTCTGCTCGATATCGACGGCATGGTTGAGGTATTCGATTTCGACTTCGGCGAACGGCACCGGTTTTCCATCGGCCAGTACCACGGCGCGGAACACGCCACCCGTCCAGTTTGCGTAGGGTTTGCTCAGCGGCTGGATCTCCACCGGCAAGCCCTGCGGCTCGGCCCAGTCGCCGGGGACGCCGCCGACGTTGACGATCAGCTTGGTGAACTGTTGGATGTACAGGCCTTCCTCGGCTTCCAGGTAAGGTTCGGGTTCGAGGACGAAAATATGATCGCCCAGCGAGCGCATCAACTCCCGCGGGATTGAAGCACGATAGGCCGTCGCCCGGTTGTCGCGGCTCTGCCACTGCACCGGCCGCAGGTATTGGCGCAGGTCGATGGTCTTGCTGCCGTGGGCGCTCACCTGGCTGAACGCCCGGGGCTTGTCCATCACCAGGGTGGGGCCGCCGGAAAAGGGGTGGGTGAACACCAGCGCAAACTCCAGCTTATCGCCGCGCTGTGGCGCCGTGTCTTCGACGTAGAGCATCTGGAAGTGGGCCTGGGCGGCACAGGCCACGCAGCCGAAAGTGGCGCCGGCGAGGGTTTGGAACAGTCGTCGTGTGAAGGTCATGGTCTGTTTCACCTGGAAATGTCGGCGGACTGGATCGTCGCGTCATGGTTGTCGCCACCCAGGAACAACACGGTGTAGTCGCCTGCGGGGGCCTGGAACGTATAGGTGTTGTCCGCGCCGATGCTGCCTTCGAGCAGCAGCTTGTTGCGGGCATCCTGGACACGGATTTTTCTCCCGACGGCGGAGCTGCCGTCGGTGTAGCCGGCCTCGCATTTCACCTGGTCATCGTGTTCGAGGTAGCAGTCGAACACCGGGCCATGGGCGAAGGCCGCCTGGCAGCACGACAGGGCTGCTGTCATCAGTATCAAACGGGTTGGACCCAAGGGTTTCATGAGCGCTCCACAGTCAAGGGTGTTGCAGGGGGGCGAAGGCCGCCAGCAGGGCGTCCAGGTTCGAACTCAGCAGGGCCTCGTAGCCGTTGCTTGCATCGGCGCCGGTGTCCAGGAGCACCAGGCGTGCGCCACCGTCTTCGATGGCCTTGGCGATCCTGGTGTCCGGCGCCCACTTGTGCACGACGACGCGAATGTCACGCTCGCGCAGGTAGCGGGTCAGCGCAGCACAGTCAGCGTCGCTCCAATCGATGTCCTGCCGCACGAACCAGCCGTCGACATAAATGCCGAACTCGCCGAACAGGTAGATGAATTCGTCGGCCAACGACAGCACGCGCAGGTCCGGCACCGCCAGCAGCCGGGCGCCGTAGTCGGCCTTCAGTCGGCGCAAGCGGCTGTCGAGTGCGGTGAGGTTGCGCTCTATGCGTGGCGCGTCTACGGGAGACAAGCGTTCCAGGTCGGCCGCGATCAGCGCCGACATGCGCATGGCGTTGACGGGGCCGAGCCAGGCATAGGGTGACAGGCCGTCGTCGGCCACTTGCGCGCCCGCCCAGGGCACGTCGTTTGGCGGCACGCGGGCCACGGCCACGCCGGGCTTGATGGCGTCCCAGGAATGTGACGCGTCGATCTCGACGATCCGCAGGTTGTGGCGACGGGCCGCGGCATACAAAGGATCGGCGCGCCACAGGCTGCTCAAGGTGACCACCGCCGTCGCCTGCTCGAACACACTGGCGTCCAGGCGTGACAGCGCATTGGCCTGGCTTTGCAGGGACACCGCCGCATCGGGCGGCACGCGCACCACCTCAAGGCGAGTGCCGTCGCCGAGTGCCGAGGTGAGTGCATACAGCGCCGGCAACGCCACCAGCACCTGGTCCGCCTGGGCCAGCAACGGGCCGCCCAGCAGTACCGCCAACAGCGCCAGTCTTGGGCGGCACGTAGCATTCAGCCATTTCATACGCTGGCCCCTCTGAACCGGGCCGTGGTCGCCCGAATGACGGTGGTGACGACGAACACCAGTGCCGCAACGATCACGATGGCGCCGCCCGTGGGCACGGGAATGTGGAACTGCATCGGCGCCAGGATGCCGACCACGCAGGAAAACGTCGCGATCAACACGGCGCGGGTAACCAGTGCCGGCAGTGAATGGCTGATGTTGCGGGCCGCCGCTGCCGGTATCAGCAACAGCGCTTCGACGAGCACGGCGCCGATGATTTTCAGGCAGGCCACTGTGACCAGGGTGACCAGCACCACGAACAGGTAGTCGACGCTGCGCACCCGCACGCCGCGCGCATGGGCCAGGCTTGGGTTGAGGCTGGCCAGCAGCATGCCGTTGTACAGCGGCAGCCCGATCAGCGCGCAGATCGCGGTGACTACCAGCAACACGTTCATGTCGGTGTGGTCCACCGCCAGGATGGAGCCGAACAGCACGCTCTCCATCACATGGGTGTTGATCTTCGCCGACACGAACAGCAGCAGCGAGGCGCCCATTGCCAGCGAGATCGACAGGAACACGCCGATCAGCGTGTCATTGGCCAGCGTGGTGCGATGCTGGGTGTACTTGAGCGTCAGGGCGAACAGCAGGCAGAAGCCGAACATCGAAAAGTAAGGCGAGGTGTAGGACTCGCCGATCAGCACGCCAATGGCCACGCCGGTCATCGCTGCGTTGCCCACCGATTGGCTGAAGAACGCCATGCGCTTGATCATTACCATCGAGCCGAGCACGCCCAGCAGCGGCCCGATCAGCACCGCGCAGAGCAATGCGTTGATCACGAACTCGTACTCGAAGGGTTGCGGCAGCACGCCCGTCGCAGCGAGCGCCTGGAGGTGCTCGCGAATGAAGTCGTACAGCGCGTTCATCGCACGTTCTCCCATTGGGCGGGGCTGCCATGGAACGACACCCGTTGATTGATCACCGTGACCGATTGCGCAATGCGCCTCACTTGTTCCAGGTCGTGGTTGATCCACAGGATGGTGACGCCTCGGTCGTGCAGTTCGGCGACCAACGCCTCCACCAGGCGCACGCCGGGTTCATCGATGCCGGCGGTCGGCTCGTCGAGGATCAACAGCCAGGGCACCGGGCTGATCGCCTGGGCCAGCAACACACGCTGGCGCTGGCCTCCGGACAGACTGCCGAAGGGGTTCGCGCCCATCGCCGCCACGCCGGTACGCGCGAGTGCCGCAGCCCTGAGTGCCTTGGCTGCGCGGCTGGAACCCAGGAAGGCCGGTCGGCGTTGGCCGAGCATGGCCATCACGTCGTTGACGGTCATCGGCACATTGCGGTCGAAGTCCAGCAGCTGCGGGACATAGCCCAGTGGCGTGGTGATCTCGCCCTCCAGCCGTACCGACCCCGAATGCGGCATCTGGCCCAGCAGTGTGCGCACCAGTGAAGTCTTGCCGCCGCCGTTGGGGCCGACCAGGCAATGCAGGGCGCCGGCCTCGACCCGGAAACTCACGGCATCGAGCACCCGGGTGCCGCCCAGTTGCAGGGACACGTTGTCAAACACGATGGCAGGTCCACGCATCACGGGGTGCTCCTGGCTGGCTGGGTGAACTCAATGGCCTGGGCCAGGGTTTCCAGGTTCTCGGCCATGGCCACCTCGAACTCGTCCGCGCTATAGGCGTTGCCGGTGATGTGCGACAGCGCGAAGACCTTCACGCCGGTGGCGGCTTCGATCGGCTTGGCCAGGTCGAGGGAGAAGTTCTTCTCGGCAAACAGTACGCGCACGTTGGCGCGCTTGATGGCCTCGATGGTGTTGGCCAACTGGCGTGCCGTCGGGGCCACGCCATGGCGTGGTTCAATCACCGCGCTGACGAACAGGCCGAACTCCTGCATCAGGTAGTCGTAGCCGGCATGGGTGGTCGCGCAACGGAACGCCGAGAGGTCCAGCGCGGCGAAGCGGGTCATGAAGCGCGCGCGCAACTCGCGGATCCGCGCGGCATACGCCAGGGCGTTGTGGCGGTACGTCGCTGCGTTGTCCGGGTCCAGTTCGCCCAGCCGGCGGGCGATCTCGAACACCTGCTGGATCGCCGCGGTGGTGGACACGAACGTGTGTGGGTTGACCACCTTGACCCCGCTCTGGTCGCCCGCGATGGGAATCAGGGCCACCGATGCATTGGCCTGGATGATCGGCAACGTCGCCGTGCGCCCGGCGGCCTTTACGATCTGGAAAGCCCATTCATCGTGGCCGATGCCGTTGACCACCAGCACATCCAGGTTCATCGCCCGGGTGATGTCGTCGGGTTGCGGCTGGTAGTTGTGCGGGTTCGCCTCGGGCGGGATCAGCGCAATGACCTGCGCCCGGTCACCGACGATGTTCGCCACGAAACTGTAGTAGGGGTGGAGCGTGACGCCAATCCTGAGCGGTTTGCCCGAGGTGGTCGCGGTGCCTGCGAGTGCAACCACAGGCATCAGCATCAACAGCGCAAGGCATCTGCGCCACCGTGACGGGCGTTGGGTAGCGGTAGTCATGGCTGGGTTCCTTTGACACGTTCGACTTCGCTGGCGCCGTCGTATGGAATGACCTGGCGCCAGCCATCGCCGACCAGCGACTCGGGCTTGACGATGCCAGGGTAGGGCGCGTTCGGGTCGGGATGGACCCAGATCGTCGCTTGGTTGGCCCACATCACACCGGCGTGGGCGTGACCGATGACCAGCAGGTAGGCGCTCTGGCCCGTGGCGCGGCCGCCAACGCCGTAGTACACCGTGGCACCCTGGCCCTGGGTGGCTTGCGACACCTGGTTGGCGCTCGGATCCGCCGGTGCATGGGCGTCGCCGGAAAGCCCGTGGGCCTGGTGGGTACCCGGCAAAATCAACTGCCATTGCACCTCGCCATGGGTCTTCCAGAAACCATCGCGGTAGAAGGGCGGCAACAGCAGCTTTTGCGCATGCTCCAAGGTGATCCAGCCGCCCGTGTCGTTGTTGAACCAGATGATTTCCTCGCCGGCCGGCAACAGCGCGCTATGGATCGCCTGGTCGACTGCGCCCAGACCGTCGAAGGAGCGCACCTGCCAGCTCAAGGGGATGGGCGGGCCGGCTTTCTGCGGGCGCAGGGTCACATAGCCGGCCACGCCGGCGATCACGGCCAGGGTCGCCAGCAGCAGCGCCAGCGACTCCCAGCGCCCGGAGCGCGGGCGCACCACCGTGATTGCATCGCTCAGGCTGGCCATCAGAGAAACGCAATCCAGCGGCCGAGGAAAATCACCCCTGCCCACAGCGCCAGTGAACTGAAACCCGCCACGCGTGCCTGGCTGGGCGGCGGTAGCGTGGTGTCCCATTCGCCGATGCGGCGAAAGGCGCCCAGGTGGAACACCCCCATGTTCAGCCCGGCCAGCACCAGCAGGCCCATCTTCCACAGGAACGCGGTGTTTTGCACATAGGTCGTGCCATTGGCGCAGAACATCAGCAGGCCGGTCATCACGCACACCACGAACGCGACCCAGGTGTAGGGCAGCAGATCCTGGATCAGCTTCAGCGCACTGCGCCGATGGGAGGCCACGCCCAGCAGGCGCAGGTCCACCACGGCGATGGTGCCGTAGACGATGGCGATGCCGATCACATGCACCGATTCAAGCAATGGGAAGACCGAGCCCGACTCACGGATGAACGCGGCGACGGGAGTGTCCTGGAGGGTTTGCAGCAGCGGTTGGATGTCCATGGCGAGTACCTCAAGGCTTGGGTTGAAAACGCTTAGATCGTGTAGGCGATCCAGCGACCGCAAATGATCACCGCGCACCACAGGCCGATCGACAGCCAGGCCAGTGCCTTGATGGGGCGCGTTTCGCGTTCATCGGGGGCTCGCAGCAGTGGGCGCCGCAGGAGTAACGTCAGGGTGAACGCCGTCACCACCAGGACCATCTTCAGCCAGAACGTGGTGTTGACGAGTACCCGGTCGGGCTCGGCGATGATCATGATCAGCCCGGTGAAGAGCAGGACCATGAGGGCGTTGCGCATCCACGGGTAGTAGCGGCGCACCACACCCCGCAAGGGCTCGTCCGTGGCGAGCACCCCGGCCAGGCGCAGGTCGCTGACCAGCGCCGAGCCGAACAGCACGGTGATGGCGATGATATGAATGCTCTGGACCGTGGGGATGACCCAGAGGACGTCACGGATGGCGGTGCTCAAGGGCGTCGCATAGAGCCAGGCAATGATGAGTGACGATGACATCGGCGTACCTTCCTCGTGGGGTTAGAAGTCTTGGGGCGTGGCGATCGGGCGCAGGCCCGCCGCATCGTCTGGAAGCAGGTAGCCTTCCTTGACCGACTGGGCCTTGGCCTCTTCGAATTTCTGGGCGTAGCGGTTGAAGTTTCCATAGCGCCGGCCAAGCACGTCCTTCGCATAAGGCACCTTGGTGTCGTAGATCAGCCCGCAGCCGGTCTCCTGGTCGGTGAGGTAAGTCGCGCTGGGCACCTGCACCCACGGCGGGCGCACGCCGCCCAGCAGGTTGCCGGTGGAGGGCGCGCGCGCAGCGGCTTTGCCGTCACGCACCACCCGGGACGCACGGGGCATGGGGGTGCCCTCGCGCACCCATTGATCCATGCGCTCGAACAGCGCCGACACCACCAGTTCCACCGGTTCGTCGTACAGCGTCTGGCAACGTGGGTCGTCGCCCTTGCCGACATCGGCGGCGAACCGTTCGGTATGCTGCGTGCCGAGGTCGGCCAGGCGCAGGTGGGGCATGCCGGTGACTTCGTAGTAGCGCACCTGCGGGCTGTCGGTGTCCGGCGGCAGGGGGATGCCTTCGAGCACGTCATGCATCAGTTCGGACTGGCTGTAGACGGTCACGAACGGCACGCCCTCGGGCATCCGGCGTGGCAGCCGGATCACGTCGCCACCGACTTCGCCATAGGCCATGCGGCCGGTCATGTAGGCATCGATCAGTGGTGTGTCGTCGGGCATGCGCCATTGCTGGTGGCGGCCCTGGTCGAGGTAGTCCATCCAGACCTGGGCGGTCACCGCCCAGCTGTTCACATACACGCGCTGTACGGCGAAGCCGGCCAGTGGACCTTGTGTCGCCGGGGTCTTGAGCAGCAACGCGAGTTGCGCGCCGATGCCCTGGGATTGCGGCACGAACGGGTCGGGCGCGTTGCCCCGGGTGAAACGTTGCGGGTCGTAATAGGTACCCAGCGGTGCGTACCGTGCGAAGTCGAAGCGGCGCATGAACTCGAAGTTCACGATCCGCCCGTACTGGGTAATCCCATCGGCCTCGGCCGCCGGGGTGTCCGCGATGAACTTCGGATCAACGGCCGGCTGGTTGAGGTTCAGGGTGTACCCGACAAACGCATAGCCGCGCCGCAGCAGGTAGTCACGGGTCAGGATCCAGCCGGCACCGCGCTCGCCGAACCAACTGAACGGCTCGATCACCACGGTGCCGTTGAACCGCGCCGGGTCCGTTGGCTTACGCACCAGGATGCGCGTGGTGTAAGGCGCCTCCAGCAGGGTTTGACCCGCTGCGGTAATGGCCGGGGCGACGCCTTGCAGGTAAAACTCTTCCTCGGTGTAGCCGTACCTGTCGAGGTCGCTGTATTCGGTGCCGGGACGCCTGGCCGACGACAGCGGCAACTGGCCCGACGGCGGGATGGCAATCGCCGTGGGCATGCGTGGCACTTCTGCCCACGCGTTTGCCGTGAGGGCCAGCGATAGCAGCATGCCGCCGAGGATTATCGAGCGTTCCATGCGGTCAACCTCACTCAAGGCTGAGGGACGCCTTGCCCTCGCTGTCGATCACGATCTGGTTGTTTTCGCAGACGTACTCCTGGATGGCGTAGCTGGAGCGTTTGTACTCGAAGGTGAAGCGATAGGGCGTGGCAAGCACCTGCGGGTCTTCGATCAGCACCTGGTCTTCCAGGCGGTCCGGCCCGCGCAGGCGGATGCGTTCGGTGATCTTCATGTCCGGGCCGTGGGGCACGTCATAGAACCGCACATCCGTACGCACCCGCTGGGTCTCCACCACCAGGGTGTCGCCTTCCCAATGCCCACGGGAATGGCCCTGGTAGAGCGGGTCGAGCTTTTCCTTGGGCGGCATGGCCTGGTTCAAGCGGATGCGGCGGACCTGTTGCAGGTACTCGCCGAGCACGATCACGTCCTGGTCGTCGTGGATGATCTGGATCGGGAACAGCGCCGCCATCAGTGTCGGCATGCCCTCGGGCAGGCACCGCGAGCTGGTGGTGGCCAGCGGCGTCCCGGCTTCGTTGGCCGCCGCCTGTTTCTTCTTGAGTGCGGCGTATTCGGCGGCGTAGGGCGCCTTGAGGTCCATCGGCCCGCCCGGGTGCACAGGGTCGTCCGGGTTCTCGCCGAACCAGTCGTCCGGGGTTCTTTCCCAGGTGCCGCTGATGTCGGGGCGGTGTTTATTCGGTGTTGTCGCGGCGTTGCCGATGCCGGCGCAGGTCACAAGGACCACGGCCAGGGCGAGCAAGGTTCGTGTCGGTTTCATGGGGTGTCTCCACGCGGCGGATCGATGCAGTTCGGATGTCGTGGCGCAGGGCAGGGGCGATCTATCCGCCGCCCGAGAGCACCACGTCGCCGATCTTGATCTCGACAAGGAGCCCGCCGGGTTCACCGTTTTTCAGGGGCTTGAAGGACACCTCGGCAATGTCGCCGGCCTTGATCGAGTCCGCGCTCCAGCCGGTGCGTTGCAAGGCGTTGACGCTGCCGGTCTCGATCTTGTAGCGCTGGGGCGGTGGCCCGTCGGCATCGAGGTAAAGGGTGATGTGGGGGTTGGTCCAGGCGAAGCGCTCCACCACGCCCTTGACCGTGACCGTGCGGGTCTGGTCGAACAAGGCGAACGAATGGTGGGCGGTGGCGACCGACGACAGCACGCTGCAGGCAGTGAGAGTCAGCAGACACAGCGCCTGACGGAACAGCGGGGAGGGGGATGAAACGCTCATGACGGGTGCCTCGGTTTTTTTATGGTTCTTATGGGCCCAGCATAGGGGGATGGCGTTCTCGGGCCGTAGCCCAAAACGGCAACCAATGAGGGAGGAGGGGGGAATGTTTTGAGCAGCCTCGCACATGCTGATTTGGGTTACCGCCTGCACGCCGCAATCGGAACACTCGTGTCTCGCCTCATAAATATAAAAACAGGAGAGACGTCATGCGCACACCCCCCTATGCCCCCCTGCTTTCGCTGGTTGCACTCTGTGCCTTCGAGCCGCAGGCCCACGCCTACACGCTCTATAACGAAGACGACGGCGGCACGCTGTTGAACGCGGAACTGGGCGCCGGCTTTGGCTGGTTCGGCAGCACCCGCAACTACCTCGGCGACCCGCAGAAGGCGCCCGGCAGCATGCGTTGGCAGGAAGGCTATGCCAAATATGGCCTCAACGGCTCGACGGACAAGCTCATCGCCGGGTCGGTCTACGGCGGGTTCAGCCTGCTCAGCTCCGGCACCTGGGGCGATGGCGACACCGGTGCGATCACTGCCGGCAACGAGCGCCGCACCGCGGTGGAAGATGCCTTCCTGGGCTGGCGCTCAGGTGACCTGGTGCCCGCCCTGGGCCAGGACGGCGTCGACTTTTCCTTCGGCCGCCAGCTGGTGACGGTGGACGGTTTCCTGATCACCGACGATGGCTTCAACCCCGGCAATGCCTTCAGTCCCATCGAGGGGGTGCGTGACGGGCGCTTCAACCGTGGCGGCGCGTTCTACCTGGGCCAGCGCCTGGCGTTCGGCAACACGGCGGTGCTCAAGTTGGGTGGCAAGGATGGCCTTCACGGCAGCCTGATCTGGCTGAAATCGGATAACCCCGGACAGTCCAAGACCGAAGTGGCGGCCGCCACGGTTGACTACACCACACCCCTCGGCTCCATCGGCTCTACCTACGTTCGCGGTCTGGATGTGGAGGAGCGCTACGCCTTCGGTGATCGGCTCGAGCGCAAGGGCATGAACATCTACAGCCTGCGCGGGCAGGGTAATGCCGGGATCGAGAATGCCGACTTCGCCTTCGAAGTGGCGCGCCAGGAAAAACGTTCCGGCTCGCAGCGGGCGATGTTCTTCGACGCGGGCTATACCTTCGCCGACGTCAAATGGCAGCCGACCGTGAGTTATCGCTATTCGCGTTATTCCGAAGGCTGGGATTTCCTGTTCCAGGGTGGCTACCGCAAACGCTACCAAGGTGAGATAGCGACGAATTACGCCGGTTCCGTGACCTCGAACATGCGGATCAACGATGTGCTGCTCTCCGTCCGGCCCACCGATAAATTGACCCTCAATGCGATGGCCTTCGATTACCACCAGCTTTCCCGCAAGCAGGACCGGGATTTCAGCGCCCGCGAGGTCGACCTGTTCCTGGACTGGATGGTGACGGATAACATCACGCTGTCACCGCTGATCGGCTTCTACAAACCCGAGAAGTGGTTGGGCAATGGCGGTCTGCAAAGTGGCAGTGCGTCGACCAACACCTACATGCAGTTCATTGTCTGGGTGACGTTCTAGAAGGGAAGGGCGTCGGCGCCTGGCGCCGACGCCTGGTTGTTTCAGAGCATGCGGCGCAGCACGTCGTTGCGCGGGTCTTTGTCGTAGAAGCGGTGCTTGAGCGCCCCTGCGATGTGCAACACGATCAGCACCAGCAGGGTATAGGCGAGTGTTTTGTGCAGCCATTGGAACACCACGAACCAGTCGTCATTCTTCGGCAACAACTCGGGCAGGTTGACCCCGAAAAAGAACACACCGTCGCTCATGGTGAAGGTGCTCGACATGGAGTAGCCCATCAGCGGCACGATCACCAGCAGCGCATACATCGCACGTTGGGTCAGCCGGGATAACACCTGTTCGTAGCGTTCCAGGGTTTGCAGCGGTTGCGGAATATTCGGAGTGCGCAAGCGCACGGCGATCTGGGTCAACACCAGCAGGAACGCCAGCACCCCAAAGGATTTGTGCCAGGGGTAATAGAGCTCGAATTTGCTCGCCACTTCATCATTCATACCGGTCATGTGCCAGCCGGCCCACAGCAGGCCGACGACGAGCACAGCGCGCACCCAGTGCAGCAGGCGCAGGGATGTTGGATAACGATCGATTATGGTTGGGTTTTCTGGGTTCATCGCGGTCTCTCCAACGATCATCAAAAATGCACCTTTGAGTGAGCCACCCTGGCGATATCGAGGGTGGCTCGCTCAGTGCGCTGGCTCAGCCGGGCATCAGTACGGTGATCACCTTCTCTTCGGTGTAGGCCAGCGCGCCACTGAAGCCGCCTTCACGTCCGATCCCGCTGGTCTTGACGCCGCCCCAGGGCAGGTTGGCGTCCAGCGGGCTCCAGCAGTTGATGCCCACCGCGCCGGCTTTCACCGCTGCGGCGACACGGTGCGCACGCACCAGGTCGGTGGTCCACACCGTGGCGGCGAGGCCATAGGTGGAGTCGTTGGCCAGCGCGATGGCCTCGTCTTCCGTGTCGAAGGGGATCAGCGTGCCCACCGGGCCGAAGATCTCGTCCTGGGCAATCGCCATGTCGTTGCGGGCGTTGGCGAAGATCGTCGGGCGCACGAACCAGCCGCGTGCAGGGGTGGACACGCCGCCGGCCAGCAGCGTAGCACCCTGGTCGATGCCCAGCTGGATGTAGCGGTTGACGCGATCGAACTGCGCTTTCTTGGCCACCGGCCCCATCTGTACGCCGGGCTGGCGCGGGTCGCCCACGTTGACCGCCTGGGCCGCTTCGGCCAGCGCCGCGCCGAAGCGCTCGGCGAGGCTGCGCTGGACGAGGATGCGCGAACCGGCCGCACACACCTGGCCCTGGTTGGCGAACAGGCCAAGGGCACAACCGCGCAAGGCGTCATCGAAGGAGGCGTCGTCGAAGACAATCTGCGGGCTCTTGCCGCCCAGTTCCAGGGCCACGCGCTTGAACAGCACGCCGGCAGTGCGCTGGATCTCGCGGCCGGCCTCGGGGCTGCCGGTGAAGCTGATCTTGGCGACGTGTGGGTGTTCGCACAGGGCGCGGCCCACTTCGGCGCCGTAGCCTGTGACCACATTGATCACACCGTCCGGGAAACCCGCTTCCTGCGCCAGCGCCGCCAGGTGCAGGGCCGACTGCGGGGTCTCTTCCGATGGCTTGACCACCACGGTGCAGCCTGCCGCCAGCAACGCGGCGAGCTTCCAGACCGTGATCATCAATGGCGAGTTCCACGGCACGATGGCGCCGACCACCCCCACCGGCTCGCGTACGGTGTACGAGAGGGTGCGGGTGCCGAAGTAGCCGCCGGTGGGGATGGTGCGTCCTTCGAGCTGGTTGGCCCAGCCGGCAGCGGCGCGCAGGTGGGCGATCGCATTGGGCAGGTCCATGCGGCGCGGCTCGATGGGGGAGCGGCCGATGGCGTTGGCGTCAAGGTCGGCGAGCCGTTCGCTGTCGCGCTCTACCAGATCCGCCAGTTTCGACAGCAGCCGGCCACGCTGGGCGCCGTCGAGTTGGCTCCAGGCGCCCCGTTCGAGTTGCTCGAGCGCAGCACCCACGGCGCGGTTGACGTCGTCGGCCGTGCCGCGTGCCGAACGGGCGTAGACCTGTTCCGTGACCGGATCGATAAGGTCGATGCGGCGTCCATCGGAGGCTTCAAGCGACGCGCCGGCGATGAAGTGATTCAAGTGTTCAGTCATGTTGCGCTCCATGAGTCATGCCTTGAGGGCGGCCAGGGCGTCGCCGAAGATGTCCAGTGCCTTGAAGAACAGCGAACGGGAGATGGTCAGCGACGGCATCACGCGCATCACGTTGCTGTAGCGACCGCAGGGAATCATCAGCACGCCGTGGTTGAGCAGGTAGCCCATGAGCTGGCCGATCTTTTCACCCGCCAGGGGCGCCTTGGTGACTGGGTCTTCGACCAATTCGATACCGATCATCAGGCCGCGCCCGCGCACTTCGCCGACCAGTGGGTTGTTGAAGCCGCGAATGTAGGCCTGGGCTTCCAGGCCCAGCGCGTGGGCACGGTTGAGCAGGTCCAGTTCCGGGTCCTGCAGGATGCTGATGTTGGTCAGCGCCACGGCCGCCGACAGCGAGTTGGCGGCGAACGTGTTGGGCATCGAGCCATCGGGAATCTTTGCCGCCAGGTCCGAGCGCATGATCAGGCCGGCCATCGGCAGATCGCTGCCGATGCCTTTGCCGAAGGTGAGCATGTCCGGTTTCACGCCCGAGTGTTCCACCGCCCACATCTTGCCGGTGCGCCCGGCGCCGGATTGCACTTCATCGACGATCAGCAAGGTGCCGCTGCGGTCGCAGGCCTTGCGCAGCAGTTGCAGGAACTCCGGCGAAGGCGGCACGTAGCCGCCTTCGCCCTGTACCGGTTCCACGATCACTGCGGCCACATCATCGGCGGCGGTGTAGGGCGTGTTCAGCAGGTAGTCCACGTAGTCGCCGGCGATCTGCTCGGCGCTCTTGTGGGTGGTGTCGAACGGGAAGCGGTAGGCATACGGGTAGGGCGCGTGAATCACACCGCCCATCTGCGCGCCGTAGCCTTTGCGGTAGGCAGTGCCGGTGGTCAGCGCGCCCGACGCGTTCCACACGCCGTGGTAGCCGCCGTGGAAAGCAATGATCTGGTGCCGCCCGGTGATGCGCTTGGCGAACTTGATCGCGGCTTCCAGTGCATCGCTGCCGCTTTGGGTGAAAAAGGTGATGCAGTCGCCACGCAAGCCGTCCGGCGCGATCTCGGACATCTTGGCGGCCAGCTCGGTGCGCCGGGTGCTGTTGATTTCCAGGGCATGCATCAGCACTTCGGACTGTTCGCGGATGGCCTGCACCACTTTGGGGTGGCAACGGCCCACGCTGCTGACGCCGACACCGGCGGACAGGTCAATGTAGGTATTGCCGTCCGGGTCCTTGAAGGTTGCGCCGAACGCACGGTCCATGGCCACCGGCATGCGCCCGCCGCCACGGGCCATCGACTCGGTGCGCGCCGACAACGCCAGGGCTTCGCTGGCCTTGGGGCCGGGCAGGGCGCTGGAGAGGATGCGCGGGGCATCCGCGAAGTGCAGGGATTCTAGTGTGGCTTCACTCATGACGGTCTCTCTGACAGGTCGATTTACGTGTGCCGATCATCTCCGGTGCGCGTTCCAGACCGGTATCCCGAATCGGCACCTATACACGTGCCTGCTCCAGCCCGCCGGCTGTCCCATAAACGATTTGCAGGACGTGTGCTATGTGCGACTATCGAGCGCAGCGGCGATCAAAAAACAAGAATTTCTGGCAGAGGCTTGCGACTCCATGAAAAATCAGACGATCAGCCATTTTCGCGATATCCATGTGCATGCAGCCACCGTCCAGCAGTGGAGCCAGGACTACAGCCAGCTGACCGCCGGCTCCGCCGAAAGCACACTGATGCAGCTGACGACCGCCGGCTGCCACTTGTTCCTCGAACAGATCAACCAGCGTGTGGTGCAGAACGGCGTGGCCCCTCGGGGCAAGATGTGCTTCGCGGTGCCGATCAACGTGCCCGGTTCGATCCGCATGCAGGGGCGCGACGTGGACGACAGCAGCCTGTTCTTCCTGCACGGTGGCGAGGAGTTCATGTTCCACATGCCGATGGGCATGGAGCTGCTGTCCATCACCTTCGAGCGTGAGCTGTTCGAGCAGGCGCTGGAGCAGACCGCGTCGGCGAAGGAACTCAACCTGCTGCTGCGCCAGCCGGTGATCAAGGTGTCGCCCCAGCGTTTCGCCCAGGCTCGCCGCCGATTGCTCGCGTTGTTCTCCCAGGCCCTGGCCGACGATGACCTCGACAGCACGCGCGATCGGGAGCGAGAGATGGTGCTGGAACAGGCGATGCTCGGTGAGCTGCTGCAACTGATGACCGACCCGGCCTGTGACAAGCAGCAGCGCAGCCCCAGCTCTACGCGCAGTTTCATTGTCGAGAAATGCCACCGCCTGACCACCACGGAAATGATCAACGTGCCCAGCGTGATCGAGTTGTGCCAGCGGCTCCAGGTGAGTCGGCGCACCGTGCAGAACAGCTTCCGTGCGGTGGCCGAGACCACGCCGCTGAACTACCTGCGCTCGGTGCGGCTCAACGGCGTGCGCCGGGCCTTGATGTCGACCCGTGCCTGCGACCTCTCCATCGGCGATGCCGCTGCCCAGTGGGGTTTTTACCACCTGAGCCATTTTGCCGCGGAGTACCAGGAACTGTTCGCCGAGCTGCCGTCCCAGACGGCCCGCGCCGCCATCAGCGGTTTTGCGCGCGGCTGAACCTTCACCGATTTTGAACGACCTGAGAGCACCTTCGCTGCTTGCGCAAGGTGAGGACGTGCGTGACCGATTTGGGCTACCGCGACGTTCGTTGGCAGGCATAGGATCGATTCCAGCGTGCAACAACAACGATAAGCGACTCGGTGACGGTGAGCGGTTGACTGCGCCGATCCAACAGCGACTGCCTCATACAATAAGGTCAACAACATGAGCGTATCTCTCCCGGTCACCCCCTCCACGGAGCTCAAGCGTGGCGCCTTGGGCGTGGGCTTCATCATTTTCTTTGTGGTTTCGGCGGCGAGCCCGTTGAGCGTGATCGCCGGTGGCTTCCCGATTGGCATCATGCTTGGCAACGGCGCCGGTACCCCGGCATTGCTGATCCTGGCCCTGCTGGTGCTGCTGGCGTTCTCGGTGGGTTACACCACCATGTCCAAGCACCTGACCAATGCAGGCGGCTTTTATGCCTTTACCTCCCGTGGCCTGGGTGGCTTGGCCGGCGGGGCGGCGGGGGTGCTGGCGATGTTTGCCTACAACATCTTGCAGGTCGGCTTGTATGGCATGTTCGGCGGGGTGGTCAGCGGCACCATGGCCAGTGTGTTCGGCCTGGAGTTGCCGTGGTGGGCGTACTCGCTGCTGGCGATGGCCAGCGTGGCGATACTGGGCTATCGCAAGATCGACCTGTCGGCGCGGGTGTTGTCGGTGGTGGTGATTGCCGAGTACCTGGCGATCCTGATCCTGGATTTCGCGATCCTCAGGTCAGGCGGTGACAGTGGCGTCAACCTGGCGTCGTTCAGCAGCCATCACGTATTCAGCGGCACGCCGTCCATTGGCCTGCTGTTCTGCTTCGCGGCGTTCATCGGCTTCGAGGCCACGACCATTTACGGCGAAGAGGCGAAGAACCCGCAACGCACCATTCCGATTGCCACCTACTGTTCGGTGCTGCTGATCGGCGGGTTCTACGCGTTGTCGGTATGGTCGATGGTGGTGGGCGTCGGCGCGGACAAGATCGTGCCGCTGTTGCAGTCCTTGCAGGATCCGACGACCTTTATCTACGGCATGTCCGACCATTTTGTCGGTCCGCACCTGACCCAGGTCATCCGCGTGCTGTTCATGGTGAGTATCTATGCCGGACTGCTGGCGTTCCACAACGCCGCCGCGCGTTACTTCTATGCGATTGGCCGCGATGGGTT